>CAMDQY010000054.1 GCA_945906005.1 Novosphingobium sp. Chol11
CTGAGCGATGCAAGCAATGCGAGCCGCACCAGCCTGCTGCCGCTTGCAGGCGCTAGCTGGGACGAGGGCCTGTGCGACCTGTTCGGGGTTTCGCTCGCCGCGCTTCCCGAAGTGGTCGATACGCACGGCGCGCTCGGCCTGACTGCGCCTCATATTCTCGGTGCCGCGATCCCGATTGCGGGCTTGGCCGGCGACCAGCAAGCGGCGACCATCGGCCAAGGGTGCCTGCTACCGGGCCAGACCAAGGCGACCTACGGCACTGGCGCCTTCGTGCTCACAAACATGGGGAGCGACCTGCCCGCATCGCGCTACCGCCTGCTGGCGACGGTGTTGAGCCAGCAGGGCGGCGAGCGGAGCTTTGCGCTCGAAGGTTCGATCTTCGTGGCGGGGAGCCTGATCAAGTGGCTGCGCGACAGTCTCGGCGTGATTGAGACCGCCGATGAAACCGAAGCGCTCGCGCGTTCGGTCGATGACAGCGCAGGGGTGGTGATTGTCCCGGCGCTGTCCGGATTAGGCGCACCGCATTGGCGGCCCGAGGCGCGCGGCGCAATCTCGGGCCTCAGCTTTGCGGCTGGGCGCGCGCATATCGCCCGAGCCGCGCTCGAAGCCATGGCGCACCAGACCCACGATCTGGCCGATGCCTTTGCCGGGGACGGCGCGCGCTGGACCGCGCTCGCCATCGACGGCGGGATGAGCGTCAACGACTGGATGGTGCAGGACATTGCCGATGTAACCGGCTTGCCGGTATTGCGCCCGGCGATGGTCGAGACGACCGCGCTTGGCGCTGCGATGCTGGCGGCGACGGGCTGTGGGATGTTCGCATCGCTCGACGATGCCGCCGCAGCGATGCGCGGGGCGCACCAGCGGTTCGATCCGGCGATGGATGAGGCTACGCGGAAAGCCCGAATTGCTGCCTGGAGCGCGGCGCTGAAACTAGTTTAAGCCCGGCGCTGCATCCGCCAGCGCAGCGCGTCGAGCGCGCTGGGCGGGTTAGGCGTGGCCTGGCGCCATTCGCTGTCGAGCCGTATCAGTCGCCGGTAGAACCGCTCGGTCTCGGCGATCAGTTCGCGCGTCTCGGCAGGGAGCAGCGCGAGGTTGTCCCGGTCCGGGCTCCTGAGTTCGCGCGACAGCTTGCTGCGGCGGCGAAGCTGGAATTCGGTGACCTCGCCCAGAAAATAGGAACGCTGGTTGAGCAGCCAGGCCAGCGCATGCATGATCCGGGTGGTCGTGCGCAGCCCTTCGCAGGAGAGCGCAATCCGCACCAGATCCTCGTCGTCGCCAGCCGGCTCGGTACGACGCCACAGCGAGAACGCAGCGCGCACCTCGTCCGCGAGAACCAGTGCCTCAGAATAGAGGCCTTCCACGATCTGTGGATTTATGCTTGCCGGTTTGCCCATCCCATTTGCGTTATTGCGCAATCGTCCGTTCGCGCAACTGCGCGGTGGACTTTCCATCCCGCCGATTTCCGACTGTCCGAAAGCGGCACGCTTTATGTTAGGCAATCAGGCGATGATGTCGGGGATCAGGTAGTCCTCGATCTGGGCGATCTGGTCTTTCAACAGCAATTTACGCTTCTTGAGCCGCGCAATCTGCAACTGGTCGGTAGAGCCCGCTGCCTCAAGCGCATCGATGGCTGCATCGAGGTCGCGATGCTCGATCCTGAGCGCGGCGAGGCGCTTGCGCATTTCTTCTTCGGTCACGCCCGACGACACCCCTTCCAGCAGTTCCGCGCCAATAGGCGTTGCGTTTCGACGCGGCAATACCGCGCCCTGCCGAAAGTGGCTGTGAGGACTTCGCAACCTGTTCCAAATATGGTTTCATCACTCTCACGCCGGGCTGGTCTTGCCGAGTCGGCAAGACAGTCCGGCCCATGCAAAGGAGGACGATCCATGGAAAGTTCGCATCTCGGCGCCCTAGAGCTCAAGCACGCTGGCATTGAACGCCGGCTCCACGAGGAATTGAGCCGTCCGTTGCCCGACGATGCACTTGTCCAGGACCTCAAGAAGAAGCTGCGCCTCAAGGAGGAAATTCTGCGCCACTGACGGAGCGGATTTCCAGTTTTCGCGGCCAAGCTGGCGCGTTCCCAAACGCGCCGGGTTGCGCTAGATAGCCCTGATGGACATCACGGCAATCGCGGCATCGCGAAACATACTGACACGCCTTCACGAGGTAATGGCTTCGCGCAGCGCGGCGCAGTCCAAGCTCAACACGGTGGTCGAAGTGATCGGCGAATGCCTCGATAGCGAGGTCTGCTCGATTTATCTGCTGCGCGAAGGCATGCTCGAACTGTTCGCAACGCGCGGCCTGGCGCAGGAAGCCGTTCATGTAACCCGCATGGGCATCGGCGAGGGCCTGGTCGGCACCATCGCCGAACAGAACGAGACGCTGAACCTGGCCGAAGCAGCGGCTCACCCGGACTTCTCCTACCGACCGGAAACGGGCGAGGACCGGTTCCATTCGTTCGCCGGCGTTCCCATCGTTCACCGCGAGCGGGTGGTCGGAGTGCTCTCGGTCCAGCATGTCGATCCGCGCCGCTACGAGGAGGTCGAGATCGAGACGCTCCAGACCGTGGCGATGGTGCTGTCCGAACTGATCGCCAGCGCCGGTCTGATCGACGAGGAGAACCGCGGCGGGCCAGGTCCGGGACAGTCCGGGCCGGAACTGCTTCGCGGTCTGACGCTGGTCAAGGGCCTGGCGATCGGAAACGCGGTCTACCACCAGCCGCGCGTCACCATCGAGCATGTCGTGGCAGAGGATACCGAAGTGGAGCGCCAGCGCGTGTTGCTCGCCTTCGACAGGATGCGCGAGCAGATCGAAAAAATGTCGAGCCAGGCCGAGTTCGGCGTGGCTGGCGAACATGTCGAGGTGATCGAAACCTACAAGATGTTCGCCTATGACGAGGGCTGGGCGCGGCGGATCAACGAGGCGATCGATTCCGGCCTGACCGCCGAGGCCGCGATAGAGCGCGTGCAGCAGCATACCCGCATGCGCATGCGCCAGATCGACGATCCGCTGCTGGCGGACCGGATGCACGATCTCGAAGACTTGGCCAACCGGCTGTTGCGGATTGTCTCGGGTCAGCTTGGCACCGCCGCCAGCAAGGGCCTGCGTAGCGATACGGTGCTGATCGCGCGAAATCTCGGCCCGGCCGAACTGCTTGAATATGATCGCCGCCGGCTCAAGGGCGTGATCCTCGAGGAAGGCTCGCTTACCAGCCACGTCGTGATCGTTGCCAGGGCGATGGGCATTCCGGTGCTGGGCCGGGTGCGCGGGCTGCGAGGCATGGTGCGCGAGGGCGAGGAACTGCTGCTCGATGCCGAACAGGGTTCGGTAACGGTCCGGCCGATCCCGGCCATGGTCGAGAGCTTCGAGGTGCGCACCGCGCGCTATCGCGAGCGGCAGGCAGCCTACGCCGCATTGCGCGATGTCGAGCCGATCAGCAAGGACGGCCAGCGCATCACGGTGATGATCAATGCGGGCCTGCGCGAGGACATCGCCAATCTCAGCCTGTCGGGAGCCGATGGCATTGGCCTGTTTCGCACCGAGTTCCAGTTTCTGGTTTCCGCGACCCTGCCAGCGCGCGAGCGCCAGACGCGGCTCTATCGCGACGTGCTGGAGGCGGCTGGCGACAAGCCTGTAGTGTTCCGCACTGTCGACATCGGCGGCGACAAGACCCTTCCCTATCTCCGCCAGGAGGACAGCGTGCTGGAGGAGAACCCGGCGATGGGCTGGCGCGCGTTGCGTCTCGCCCTCGAGCGCGATGGGCTCCTCAAGGTGCAGGCGCGCGCTCTGCTCGAAGCGGGGGTGGGACGCAATCTCAACGTCATGTTCCCGATGGTCAGCGAAGTTTGGGAATTCGACGCCGCCAAGGCGATTTTCGACAGTCAGGTCGCATTCCTGCGCCAGCAGAAAAAGCCGCTGCCCAAGCAGATCCGCTATGGCGTGATGCTCGAAGTGCCCTCGCTGGCCGAACAGCTCGACCTGATTGCGCCGAACATCTCATTTCTCTCGATCGGCACCAACGATCTGACCCAGTTCCTGTTCGCGGCAGACCGCTCGAATCCCAAGCTGGCCGAGCGTTACGACTGGCTCAGCACTTCGATCCTGCGGTTCCTGCAGCGGGCGGTGAACACCGTGCGGACCTATCCGGTGGACGTGGCCGTGTGCGGGGAAATGGGAGGGCGCCAACTGGAGGCGATGGCGCTGATCGGTCTTGGCATCCGCCGCCTTTCGATTACCCCGGCATCGGTAGGTCCGATCAAGCAGATGGTTCGCACGCTGGATATTGCTGCGCTCGAACAGGCGATGATCGGCTGGCTCGCAAGTCCGCCAGCGGACCTGCGCGCTGCGGTTTCCGACTGGGCGATCGCGCAGGGTGTTGCGCTGGATTAATCGTCCCGGCGAGCGCGAGGAACGCTGCATCGCAAAGGCGCGTCGGTCAAAGCTAACCAAGCTGGTATTATTTGACTTTTGAACTGTTGCGACGTCATGTGTGGCCCGGAAAAGCCCGGCAATGTCTGTTTTGGAGCGGAATGGTGCAAGACCATGAAGAGGAAGGCGCGCTTCCGCTGTTGACGGCGGGTGCACGACTGCGCGAAGCGCGTTGGGCAGCCGGGCTGGGGATCGAGGAAATTGCGGCAAGAACGCGGGTTTCGCGACGACATCTGGAGGCAATCGAGGAGGATCGCTTTTCGCAGCTTGCCAGTCGCACTTACGCTGTCGGCTTCAGCCGCGCCTATGCCCGCGCGATCGGCCTTAACGAGCAATCCATTGTCAAGAGCGTGAGAGAAGAGCTTGCGCGCCAGGAAGCAATGTATCCCCGGCCGCAGTTCGGAGAGAATTTCGAGCCTGGCGATCCGGCGCGGATCCCGTCCTCATCGTTGGCGTGGATGGCGGGCGGCGGAGCGATACTGCTGTTTGCTCTGCTGTTTGTGTTCTGGCGCAGTTTCCTTTCTCCGGTAGGATCGATGCCCGATCTTGTCGACGACAAGCCAGGTGTGGCTAGCGCGCCCTCGCGTCCTGCTGCCAACAAGGCATCGCCCGCAGCTTCTGTCGCACCGACAGGCGTTGTCCGCCTTACCGCGCTCGAGCAGGGGGTGTGGATCAAGGTCAGCGATGCGGCGGGTGATCAGTTGTTCCAGAGGGAGCTGGCGCTCAACGAAAGCTACACTGTGCCTGCCCAGGCCAGGGGTGCGCTTCTGACAACCGCGCGGCCGGACGTGTTGCGGGTGAGCATCGGTACCCGCGTGCTGGGGCCGCTGCGTCCCGGGCAGGAGATTTTGCGTGACCTTTCGCTCGAACCGGCGAGCTTGCAGGCAAGACCGGCCACGATGTCAACTTCGGCCCCGCCATCGGTCAGCTCTGCGGCGACCGAAACTTCCACCGTTTCGGAGAGGTAGAACCTCGACACATGCGCTGTGCTTGGGCAAGCTTCGCTATGGTTAATCGAGGGTAAGGACTGGCGATGGCAGGTGATGTCAGGGACTGCTAGAGCCTTTCCGTTTCGGGTTGAGCCATTTGTACAACAAATGGACCAACCTGAAACGATAAGAAAGGCACCAGATAACAATGCGTAGACCCTTTTTATCCGAACCAAGATGTGATCACCCTTGGTGATTCCATCCTGTTCGGAAAGGGTCTGGGATCGGCAGGTGAGGAGACCGGATACGATGTGGGCTTGGATCGAGCGGACGGGGCGCAAGCGTCCAGCTTCGCTGCTGCTGGCCGCGATGCTGCTGGCATGCACGGCAAGCGCCGTGACCGCGCAGGATGCAGGCGATGAAGTGCGGCTTCGCAAGATCGAATCCGAGGTTCGCGCATTGCAGCGCAAGGTCTTCCCCGGCGGCGGCGACAAGTTCTTCAGGCCCGAGGTTACGACCGGCGCAACCGGGACTACCGGGACCACCACCCCTTCGACCTCCGCCGTGACCGATATCCTCACCCGGATGGACGCAATCGAGGCGCAGCTTGCACGGTTGACCGGCCAGGTCGAGGAGAACGCCAACCGCATCGGCGTCCTCGAAACGCGAGCAGGCATCGTCAGGCCCACGGCCACGCCGATTGATGGCGCCGCTCCGTCCAGCACTGCGCCAACGGCAACCGCGCCTGCTAGTGCCGTTACCCCGGCCGCGCCCACCAATGCCGTGACCGCTGCCACCACGACGGCGCCAACCACGCCAGCACCGCAGGTCACTGCTCCCGCCGCCGCTATCGCTGCGCCCAGGTCTGCCACGACCACCCCCGCCGCATCGGCTTCGGCCAGCCGCATTGCCGCGGTCCGCGCGATCGAAAAGCCGCAGACCAACGATGCTGCCGACGATGAATACAGCTACGGCTACCGCCTCTACGAAGCGAAGTTCTATCCCGAGGCCCGCCAGCAGCTGAAGATGTTCATTGACAAGTATCCGCGCCATTCGCGGGTGGCCTATGGCCGCAACCTGCTGGGCCGCGCCTTTCTGGATGACGGGCAGCCAGCAGAAGCGGCCAAGTGGTTCCTCGACAATTATTACAGCGACAAGCGCGGAGCTCGCGCGCCCGACAGCCTGCTGATGCTCGCAGTGTCGATGAAGAAGCTGAAGGATGACAAGCGCGCCTGCATCGCGCTCGCCGAATTCGCCGATACCTATACTGCGGAAGCCGCCGGACGGCTCAGGGGCCAATACGATGAAACCCGCCGGGGACTGTCCTGCCCGACCTGACCTGCCACTAGCCGGTAGCGAGCCGGTAAGCCGGTTCGCCGCCGATCTGGCGCGGGTATGGCCCGAAGGAACGACACAAGGCAAAGCGCGGCTCGGCATCGCCGTAAGCGGCGGGCCTGATAGCTGCGCACTGCTGCTGCTTGCTGCCGCAGCCTGGCCGGACAGAATTGCCGCAGCGACCGTCGATCATGGTCTTCGCCCCGAAAGCGCCGAAGAAGCGCGCTTCGTTGCCGATTTGTGCGCGGCGCTGGGGGTGGATCATGCGGTGCTGCCGGTCACGGTCGATCCGGGCAATGTCCAGGCACAGGCGCGCGCGGCGCGCTATCGGGCGCTCGCGGGCTGGGCCGGGGAGCAGGGACTGGCCGCGCTGGCGACAGCGCACCACGCCGACGATCAGGCCGAAACGCTGCTGCTTCGGCTCAACCGCGCGAGCGGCGTCGCGGGCCTTGCCGGGGTGCGCGAACGTGGCCGCGTGCCGGATAGGGAACTGCTGCTGCTGCGGCCGCTGCTTGGTTGGCGCCGCGAGCAGCTGGAGCGGATCGTCGAAGCGGCGGGCCTGCGCGCCGTTGCCGATCCCAGCAACGAGGACGACCGATACGACCGCGCGCGACTGCGCAAGGCGCTGAAGGGTGTCGACTGGCTCGATCCCGTCGCGCTGTCGCAAAGCGCGGCTCATCTTGCCGATGCCGACGGAGTGCTCGAATGGGCGGCGCAGCGCGAGTGGCACGAAGCCGTCCGTCCGCAGCCTTTCGGCCTTGTCTACCGATGCCGTGCTCCACGTGCCGTGGCACTTCGGGTGATCGCGCGAATCGTTCACGAATTGGCAGGTGTAGAATCGCGCGGAGGCCAGATTGCGAGGCTTTTCGATTCTCTGGATTCGGGCAGTCCGGCCTCGATTGGATCGCTCGTTGCGCGCCCGGAACCAGCCGGTTGGGCCTTTTCAAAAGCACCCGTCAGACGTTGAAAATGAGTCGAAATTTCGGATCAAACTTTTGAAACTAAGGGAGAACCCCGGTGGGCGAAGCAATCCAGGGTGGCCCGTAATTACCCTGGATTGCTTCCCCCGACAATCCGGCTGGCTGGCCGAATTGAATCCCGATCAGGTCAAGGGGGCCAAGATTAACTTAAGCTGTATAGACAGCCTAGACGATTGGCTATCACGATTCGACAAGAGTGTCACCGGTTTTGACCATTTTGCCGCGAGTGATGAACACCCGGTCGCCGACACGGGTCGTTGCGAACACTTTGGCGGCAAATTCTTCGGGTATTCCTATGCAGCCGTGGCTAGCATAACCCAGTTCCACTTGCGAGGCGTGAAGCGTGATTCCGTCCTCGGTCAGGCGCTGCATGTAGGGCATCTCCGCATCGTATAGATTGGAGGCGTGATGGCGTTTCTTCTGGGTGATCGGAAACATGCCGATCGGCGTGGGCTTTTCCTGCGATCCCAGCAACACGGCAGTCGCGCCGATCTCGTAACCGGAACGGAAGATCGACAGCACGCGCGCGTCGAGATCCACGGTGACGACGATCGGGCCGTCGTTGGGTGCACCTTCCTCGTTCCAGTGCCATTCACCGTACTTGATCGGCCCTTCGATGGGCAGCACGCGCTTGATCACGAAACGTTCGTCAATCGGCTTCTTGGGAGCGGCGGCAACTGTCGCTTTGACGACAGTGGGTTTCAGCTCGGCCGCACCGGCAGTTCCGCTGGGCTGGTCGGCCAGCAGGATCGCTCCTGCAACCCCCGAAAGGCTGAGAAAGGCTGCGCCAAGCAGCAGCTGACCTTTTGTAATCGCGTTCATCGTCCAGTGCTTTCCTTCAAGCATTGCTTATCGCGCATATGCGGATGGTGCGCCAGTGGTCAGACACGGCTCGTCCCACGCAGGGATCATGCCCGCGCGAAGGTTAACACCACGGAAAGGAGAATTAGCCGTGCGCGCCGAATTCGTTGGCGATGGCCGTGGCGATGCGCAGCGACAGGCCTTGCGCGCGCTCGATCGGATCGATGAAATTGCGGTGAAGCTCATCATAGCCGGTCGCGCCCTCGTCGGGATAGTCGCTGGGCTCGGTCACCGAAAAGTCTGCGATTGATGGAAAATGCGTTGGAAACGCGCGGCGCAGCTGCGCGAGCGCGTCATCGATACGCAGGGCGAAGACCATTTCCAGCACGTCCTCGCGGCTGATGTCGTTGG
Organism: Novosphingobium sp. Chol11; assembly: GCA_945906005.1. GTDB lineage: Bacteria > Pseudomonadota > Alphaproteobacteria > Sphingomonadales > Sphingomonadaceae > Novosphingobium. The sequence continues at coordinate 8,888 of CAMDQY010000054.1, forward strand.
CGCGGCTGAACGGAGGTACCATCACCGCGCGCAGGAACATGTGCTTGAGCAAAGCGAGGCGCAGCGATTGCAACACGCCGAGGCTGCGGCGCGTTAGCTCGCGTCCTTCGCGCGAGCCTTCGTCGGGGATCAGCGCCAGCAATGCGTGGAGCTTGAGTGAATCGACCCTGAGCCGCGAGGCAAGACGGCGGAACACGCCGGTGCGGTCATCCTTGTTGAGGCATCCCGCCAGCGTCTGGCAGGCTTCGGCAATGTGCTGCTCGTCGCCGCGATAGGGGCGGCTCGCCCAATAAGCGGAATTGAACAGCTCTCCGAAGGCGGCGACGGTCTTGATGCTGGCGAGCGCATTGGCGGTGCGCACCAGTCGCACCAGCTGGCCGCCGCGATCGCTCTCGCGCAGCAATTGCGCGACGTCCTCGCGGTTACCTTCGGCTGCGGTGCCGACACCTGCGATCACGTTGACCGGATAGCCAAGCTGTTGGAGGATCGCATTGTGCGGTATCGCACGGATCTGGCGCAGGCTCATCTCCCGGTCGGAGGCAAGGTCGGACTGGCGGCGCGATTTGCGGCTGCCAGTATCTCCCAGCAGCCCAAGGCCAAAGGCGTTGATCGCCCGGGCATAGGTGCGGCTGGCGAGGTATTCGGACTGGACCCGGCGGATCGCGCGGTAGAAGTCGAGGCTGATGTCGGTGCGCCGATAGAACGGATCGGTCGGTGCGGCGGGATCGGCATGCCAGGGCGGGGTTTCGGCAAACCGGGTCAGCGTTGCCAGCGCAAGTTCGGGCGAACCGAAGAACAGGTAGCCGTCGCCACCCTGGAAGCTGATTTCGGGCTCCAGCCTGATGCCCGCGCGCACGAAGCGCCGCCTCGCCCAGGGCGACATCGGCCAGGCGATCCGGTCGGCAAAGTTGGACGGGTGCGCGCCTCGCCCCATCGATTCGCCGTGTGTATTGAAGATCAGCGCGGCGACATTGGTCAGCCCGTTGGCGACCATCGCCTCCGCTAGCCGGCCCTGCAGTCGCTCGATGGCGAGCGCTGCGGGAAGCTGGCCGACGAAGCGGCCCGCGTCCGAAAAGCCGGTTTGCACGCAGACCCGGCCGCGCTTTGCGGCATAGGCGCGGTAGGCCGGCTCGGCGAGCAGCGCGTCGAGAAAGCGCCCGCCATGTTCGAGCGCGCTTTCGGTTTCGAACAGCGGTGAGACATCGACCTTGTCGTCGATCCCAAACATCTTCGCGAAATAGAGTGCCGCGAGCACGGTGGTGGGTTGTTCGCACTCGGCGATGAGCATGCGCACCGGGGCATCGGCATCGATGTGGTGGAGGATCTGCGCCATGGCGAGGAACTGGCGCACCGCGGTGCTGTTCTCGATCGCGAGCGCAGCGAAATTGGAGCGCAGCGGCTTTGCCGCAGCGAGCAGCTCGCGCATCTTCACCAGGGCCGCTTGGCTTGCGAGGTTGAGCTTGCCTTCGGGATCGATGCGCCGCCGGATCGCGTTCTGGAGCTGCGAGCTGTTCACCCGGAAATGGATCCAGCCCATCCCCAGCCCGTCGGCGCGCATCGCGGCGGCGACGACCAGCAGCTTGCGGGCGATATCGGCGTCGGTGCTCTGCGCCTCGCTTTCGAGCGCCGCGATCGGCTCGGCGAGGCTGATCAACCGGTCGGGGTGATCGGCGGTGAGCGCATTTGCGAGCGCGGACAGGTCAGCCGGATCGCTTAGATCGGCGCCAAATCGCGTGGCCATGTCGCGGCTGAGCGCGGCGGTGCGTTCCAGCCGGTCGGCCATCTCGGGCATAATCTCGCGCAGCGACGCTGAATAGCGATCGAGCCGCATTGCCTTTTCCGACAGGCGGTAGCGGATCGAGGTCGACCAGCTGATGTCGGTTCGCCCGTCCATGTCGTAGCCAACCCAGGTGGCGAACCGCACCGGCATGGGCTGGAGCGACTTCCACTTGCGCGGCCAGCGCTCCGCCGCAAGCTGGAGCAGTGTATCCGACATCGCGTCGCGCGCGTCCTGCGCGCGGGCGAGCGCGGCCAAGGCGGCGTCGTGCTCGTAGTCGAGCGTGATCGTATCCTGCCCGGCGGGAACGGCACAGACCAGTTCCGGCGACAGATCGCCGCTGCTTGCCGCTTCTGCCACCGACGTCGACTGAGCTTTGGTCAACAGGAAAGTCGGGTGCGCGGTGAACACCACATGGGCGAGCGGTCGCTGCCAGCGCGCGGCAAATTCGGCGAAATCCTCCTCGTCGAAAAGAGCGCGCAGCCTTGCCGCGTTCTCCTGAGCCGACATCGGTCCGACGAGGCGTTGCAAGCGAGCGGCGCGGGCGCGCAGCCCCTCGCATTCGAGTTCGGCGACCAGCTCCTCGAAGGTATCGAGCGTGATCGTGCCCGCTTCAAGACTGCGCGAAAGCTCCATGCCGAGCTGAAACACCGGGTTGAACAGCGGCGTCTGCGCGGTCTGCACATGCAGTTCGGCAAGTCGGGCCTCGAGATCGGCGACCGTGGTCATCCCGTCGGCTGACTGCGCGGGAAAGCGGGGGTGCATTGCATGGCTACTCCGGGACATCGCCGACTTGTTCGCAAATGCAGCGTAACAGCCCCGGCGACCATGCGCCACAATCATCCGACCGGTTCGGTTCAACTGTAATGGTGCGGCTTCCGCTAATTCGATCCAGCGTATAAGGAACCGCGATGACCACCAGAGGCGCCAACCTTCTCGAACACCTCCAGACCCCGGCGATGATTGTCAGGAACGGTCAGGTGATCTTTGCCAATACCGCTGCCCGGTCGCTGCTGGGCGGGCATATTATCGGCCAGGATGTGCGCATCGCGATCCGCGATCCCGGCGCGATCGAGCTGATCTTGAGTGAAAGCGGCGGAGTTGCCAGGGTGCCGGGGTTGTCGGTCGGCGGTAGCGTCTGGGACGTCGATTCGGCCATCGTCGAGGGCGGCGATCGCTTTGTGTGCCTTTACGATCGTTCGGAGCAGGCCAGCGTGGCGCGCGCCCATGCTGATTTCGTCGCCAATGCGAGCCACGAATTGCGCACGCCGCTGGCGACGATCCTCGGTTATGTCGAGACGTTGATGAACCCCAAGGCGGGCGGCGACGAGGCGACGCGCAACCGGTTTCTCGAGACCATCCGACACGAGGCGATGCGCATGCAGGCGCTGGTTTCCGACCTGATGAGCCTGTCGCGGATCGAGGCGAACAAGCACGAGGTTCCTGGCAATTCGCTCGATCTGGTCGCGGTCGTCAGGGAAACGGTGGGCGAGTTTTCAGCCGGTGGCGAGGTGCAGGTAAGCACCAATTGCGATAGCGCGACGATCCGGGGCGACCGTGCGCAGATCGCACAGGTGCTGCGCAACCTCATCGACAATGCCCGAAAGTACGGGAGCGACGGTGGTACGGTGCAGGTGACGATCGAGTCGACAGATACTGGCTGGGTGCTGGTGGCGATCAGCGACGAGGGCGAGGGTATCGCGCCCGAGCATCTACCGCGCCTCACCGAACGGTTCTATCGCGCCGACACCAGCCGCAGCCGCGCGGCGGGCGGCACCGGGCTTGGTCTGTCGATAGTCAAGCACATCGTCGAGCGCCATCGCGGACGTTTCGACATTACCAGCCGTCAGGGCGCGGGTACCACTGCCTCGCTGATGCTGCCGATGAAGCGGAACTAAGCGGCGCGTTGGCTTTTTCCACAGCTGCGCTGCAATCTGTCACAAAAATGAAACCTTCCAGTCATATGGGCGTCGCATTAAAGTCAAATAAGCGCATAAAGGGGTTAGCATGACACGGCCAATTCGGGCAGCGGCAAGCGTGGTTGCAGTTGGCCTGGCCCTTTCATGGGTTACGCCGGCGATGGCTCAGCAGGCCGGCTCGGTCGCGCAGGAACTGGCCTCGATGCGCGCAGAGATGGAGCGCATGGCCAAGCGCATCGACGAACTGGAAGGCCAGCTTTCGCAGACCCAGGCGAGCGCCGCTGCCGCCACGACAGCCGCCAGCGAAGCAAGGGCAGTCGCCGCCGAAGCGAAGAAGGCACCCGCAGTCGCAGCCTCGTGGAAGGGCGCGCCCGAGTTCAGGGGCGAGGGCGGCTGGAGCTTCAAGCCGCGCGGCAGGCTCCAGCTCGATGCCGGCTACGTCAGCCGACCCGAAGGCATCACCGACAAGAGCACCGGATTCAGCAGCGAGGTGCGCCGCGCCTATATCGGTTTCGATGGAACCCTGCCGGGCGGGTTCGGCTATCGCGCCGAAATCGACGTTTCCGGCAGTGGCAGTGTCGATGTCACCGACTTATACATGACCTACGCGGCGTCGAAGGAGGTCACGCTTACGCTGGGCCAACACAAACCGTTCTGGTCAATGGAGGAGCTTACCAGCGACCTTTTCACAAGCTTCACCGAGCGTGCGGCGATGAACAACGCTTTTGGCAACGAGCGCAGGCTTGGTGCCAGCCTGGCCTATGCCAAGGGGCCGGTGCTGGTGCAGGCGGGCGCCTTCACCGATAATCTCAACGACCTCAATGCCAGCGACGAGAATAACTCCTGGTCGGTGGATGTCCGCGCGGTATTCATGCCCAAGATAGGCGGGAGGCAATTGCACATTGGCGCATCGGTACACCATCGCGAGCTTGAGGACACCTCGAGCGGTGTGCGTTATCGCGTTCGACCGCTGATCCATTCGCCAGACATCCGCTTCATCGATACCGGAGTGGTCAACGCCACGGCGGAAACCGGCTACGGGGTCGAGCTAGCTTATCTATCCGGCAGGTTCCATGCCGCTGGCGAAGCACGCTGGCAGCACGTCAACCGACTCGGTGGGCCCGATCCGACCTTCTTCGGAAGCTATGCCGAAGTCGGCTATTTCCTGACCGGCGATATGCGCGGCTATAAGGCCGGCACTTTCGACCGTACCAAGCCCAGCAATCCGGTCGACAAGGGCGGCATC
>CAMDQY010000055.1 GCA_945906005.1 Novosphingobium sp. Chol11
AGAATGGAAGTAGCGAAATGGGGAGGGGGACTTGCTCATCCACCCCGTTTATCGGCCTGGTTCAAGGCCGGCCATCCCTTTGACAGTGCCGCCAGAGACGAGGTGATCGAGTTGCAACCATCGGCGGCTGCATTCGACGCTGGGTTACACCAGCCCGATGGCTTTCGAACAGAAATGGCTTGCCGGACAGATCAGCCTGGCGGCATAGTCACCACGTCAAGGGAGACGCTGGACGAGGGCAAGGTCATCGATCGAACGCATGAGATAAACAGCCCCCTTCACAGGTTCCTGCTATGTTCCTAAGCAGGAGCATGGCCCTTGGTGATTCGCCCCTTATCGACAGTGCCGCCGCAGCAGGCGCCGCCAGCGTGCGGCGCGGCATCTGCCGGCTGTTCGCGCGCAACGACGTGTGGTGCCTTGCCGAAATGCCGCTGCGAGGTGGCCGCCGGGCCGACCTGATGGGGATCGATGCCAAGGGCCACGTCGTAATCGTCGAGATCAAGGTCTCGCGCGCCGATCTGATGGGCGACGCCAAGTGGACCGACTATCTCGAGTTCTGCGACCGTTTCTACTGGGGCCTCGCGCCGCAGCTTGACCGGGCGTGCCTCGAACATGGCGATTTCCTGCCGGATCGCTGCGGCGTTGTCGTCGGCGACGGCTACGATGCGGAGATCGTGCGCCCTGCTCCGCTGTTGCAGATGGCCTCGGCACGGCGCAAGGTGGAGGTCGAAAGGCTGGCGCGCGCGGCGCTTCGCCGCACGATCACCGCGCTCGATCCGCACACCGTGCACTGGGGCGCGGATACAGCGCCAGGCTGATAGGGCTGGCCCGATCAGCAGAGGGGTATGCAATATGCCTTCACGGCGCGAAACAATCGAAATGACGCCGGATGAAGTTCGCGCCTATCTCAAGGAGCAGAAGCGCATCATCCTCGTTACCAACGGGGCGAACGGCCTGCCGCACCCGATGCCGATGAACTTTGGTATCGATGGCGAGGGCCGGGTGGTGATGACAACCTTCGCCAAGGCGCAGAAGGTCAAGAACGTCGAGCGCGATCCGCGCGCGAGCCTGCTGGTGGAAAGCGGCGATGGTTATTCCGATCTCAAGTCGGTGCTGATGTACTGCAATGTCGAAGTGGTCACTGGCGCGGAGGCAGTCGCCGAAACCATGAGCCTGATCCAGGGCAGCACCTCGCTATCGAAGGATTTCTCCAGCGAGATGAGCGAGCAGGCGCGCGCCTCCTATGCCAAACGCGTGGTGCTGCGCTTTACTCCGTTCGAGACGATCAGCTGGAATCACACCAAGCTGGGCGGAAAATATTGAGCCTTTAGCGAGAAGGCCAGGTGCGAGGCCCCCGCGCCTCCAGTCTGGCCAGCAGTTCCGCTTTGCTCTTGGCCGAAAGCATCGCCCAGTCGGCGATTTCCGTAAGCGTGCGGCGACACCCCAGGCACCAACCGCTGGCCGGATCGATGCGGCACACTGTCGTGCAGGGTGAGGGCGGTTCGCGCATGGTGCGGCGCTAGGATCGCGCGCAAAGTCGCGCAACCCTGTAATTCACTTGCTTTTTGCTGCATTGCGCACTAAGTGCGCGCTCAGTGATCGGCGAACTGCATCGGCAGTGCGTAGTTCAGGCAGTGTGAGACCGCCAATGTGCGGCAGGCCCGAACGGACGATCGCCACCGACTGAACGCTTCTCTCCTCACGCCAGGGTCGCGATTGACGCAACCCTTGGCGCCCGCCGGTCTCCGGCTGGCGTGCGAGAGCCTTTTGAAAGTTTATTAATGTCCTATTTTGCCAAGCTCGGCCTGTCCGAGCCATTGACGCGCGCGCTTGAATCGCGCGGTTACAACGAAGCGACCCCGATCCAGCAGCAGGCGATTCCCGCGCTGCTCCAGGGACGCGACCTGCTCGGCATCGCGCAGACCGGAACCGGCAAGACCGCCGCCTTCGCTCTGCCGTCGCTGCATCTGCTGCTCGCCGATCCCAAGGCCCACCGTCCGGCTTCATGCCGCATGCTGGTGCTCTCGCCGACGCGTGAACTCGCCGCCCAGATCGCCGACAACATGCGCGGCTATGCCAAGTTCACGAACCTATCCATCCAGTGCATCTTCGGCGGCGTGCCTGTGGGCAAGCAGGCCCGCGCGCTGTCGCGTGGATGCGATGTTCTCGTCGCCACGCCCGGCCGCCTGCTCGATCTGATCGATCAGCGCGCGCTGACCCTGCGCGAGGTCGAGATCTTCGTGCTCGACGAAGCCGACCAGATGATGGACCTCGGCTTCATCCATCCGCTCAAGCGGATCTCGGCGATGTTGCCCAAGCCGCGCCAGAGCCTGTTCTTTTCGGCAACCATGCCCAAGGCGATTGCCGAGCTGGGCAAGCAGTTCATCAACGATCCGGTGCGGGTCGAGATCGCCCCGCAGGCGACCACCGCCGAGCGAGTCGAACAGTTCGCGACCTTCGTCAACCACGCCGAGAAGCAGTCGCTACTGACCTTGCGTCTGCGCGCCGGTCTTGCCGACGGATCGATCGATCGCGCCCTCGTGTTCACCCGCACCAAGCACGGCGCGGACCGGGTGGTTCGTCACCTTGAATCGGCGGGGGTTTCAGCCGCAGCGATCCACGGCAACAAGAGCCAGGGCCAGCGCACTGCCGCGCTCGAAGGCTTCCGCCAGGGCAAGACTCCGATCCTGATCGCCACCGACATTGCCGCGCGCGGCATCGACGTGACCGGTGTGAGCCATGTGTTCAACTTCGAGATGCCCAACGTGGCCGAGCAATATGTCCACCGCATCGGCCGCACCGCGCGCGCCGGACGCGACGGCATCGCGATCAGTTTCGTTGCGCCCGACGAGAAGCCCTATCTGCGCGACATCGAAAGGCTCACCCGCGTTCCCTTGATGCCACTGCCACTTCCCGAGAACTTCCTTGAGGACGCGCGCAAGCTGCCCGCACCCGCGCGCGCCAAGTCGTCCAGCGGCGGCGGTGGTGGAGGCCGGCGCGACGGTGGACGTGATGGTGGTCGCGGCGAACGCCGTGGTGACGGCCGCAACGACAGGCCGCGCACCCAGTCCGCACCGCGCGCCGATGGCGATGGCGAGGGCCAGCGCCCCAAGCGGCACTTCGGTTCGGGCAACCGCAACGGCGTCGGCGCACACGCCGGCAAGGTTCGCCGCGCCGTCTAGCCCACGGGACTGGTTGTCGGCATAAGGCACGCGCAATGCCTGCACCCGCCGACCAGACCGTTCTTGCCGCAGCCTTGTCCATGATCGCGATGACCGCGATCGTGGGCTTGCGCTATATTGCGAGCAGCGGATTTTTCGCATGGCTGACGGCAAGGATGCGGCCCGGCTTCTATGCGGGGCTCCGGCCTCAGATGGCAATGGAGCTACGCTGGTCGCTGGCTTCCTCGGCGATTTACGGGCTGCCGGCCGGTCTTGTCGCCTGGGGTTGGCAGCATCGCGGCTGGACCCTGATCTATACCGATCCGGCCAAATATCCGCTCTGGTGGCTGCCTCTATCGGTGCTCGCCTACCTCGCCGCGCATGATACGTGGTTCTATTGGACCCACCGCTGGATGCACCGCCCGGCGCTGTTCCGCGTGGCCCATGCCGTGCACCATGCCAGCCGCCCGCCGACCGCCTGGGCGGCGATGAGCTTTCACCCGCTCGAAGCCGTGACCGGCGCATTGGTCATCCCGGCGCTGGTCTTCCTTATCCCCATTCACGTCGCCGCGCTGGCTATGGTGCTCACGGTGATGACGCTTATGGGTGTGACCAACCACATGGGTTGGGAAATGTTCCCTCGCCGCCTCGTTCATTCCCGGTTGGGAAACTGGCTCATAACAGCCAGCCACCACAGCCGCCATCACGAGCTCTATTCATGCAACTACGGCCTCTATTTTCGCTTCTGGGATCGCCTGTGCGCCACCGATCGCGGGCTCTCGCGGCCCTAGGTCTCGCGCTGTCGGCCCCGGTGCTGCTGGGAGCGGGCGAAGTGCAGCCTCCCGGCCATGTCAGCGCAACCGTGACCGGCCTGCGCTCGACAAAGGGCCAGGTGCTCGCTTGCCTGACACGCCGCACCGACGCGTTCCCCGCCTGCGAACGCGATGCCCTGGCGCATACCCTGATTTTGCCTGCCCGCAGCCAGGTCGAGCTCGATTTCGGCATGGTGCCTGCGGGAACCTACGCGATTGCGCTGGTCCACGACGAAAACGGCAACAGCAAGCTCGACAAGCGCCTGATCATGCCTGCCGAGGGCTTCGGCTTTTCGCGCAACGCGCCCGTCAGGTTCGGTCCGCCAAGCTTTGCCTCGGCCGCCTTCGCGGTTGATGGGCTGGAGCAGCATCAGGCAATCCGGATGCGCTATATGTTCTGAGGGCCACTTGCGAAATTCGCGATTTGCGAATTTCATTACCGCTCCGGAAACCGCCTCTTGCGGTGTTTCGGATCAGACATACACTTGCGGCGCACGATGCTCCGGCTTAACCGAACCGGGTGACGCAATCCGGACCAGAAAAGATCACCGCAACTCCGGCCCGAGCAAGCACGTTCTCCCCGTTTCGTTATCCCGTTTTCCGGGCGATCTGGATTGCCAACCTGTTCTCTAACCTTGGCGCAACGATCCAGTCGGTCGCGGCGGCCTGGTTGATGACCGAGCTGACCACATCCAACCAGATGATCGCGCTAGTGCAGGCCTCTACCACCCTGCCGATCATGCTGTTCGGCCTCATCGCAGGAGCAATTGCCGATAATTTCGACCGGCGGCGGGTCATGCTGGCGGCGCAGGTGGGAATGCTCATCACGTCCTCCGCGCTGGCCGCGCTCGCCTATCTGGGATTGATCGGGCCAATCACGCTGCTGGCATTCACCCTGACCGTCGGGGTCGGCACATCGCTCAATTCGCCGGCCTGGCAATCCTCGGTCCGCCAGACGGTGCCACGCGGCGAGCTACCGCAGGCAATCGCGCTTAATTCGATGTCGTTCAACACCGCGCGCAGTGTCGGACCGGCGCTTGGCGGCGTGCTGATTTCTGTCTGGGATACCTCGTTGGCGTTTGCCATCAACGCGGTCAGCTATATTGCGCTGATAGTTGTGCTGCTGCGCTGGCACCCGCTGCATCGCGTGGTCGCTAGGCGACCGATCTTCCCCGCGATCGGGGCGGGGTTGCGATTCTGCTTCACGTCGTCACCAATCCGCAGGTTGCTGATACGCGGGTGTTTCCTCGGCTTCGGCATCTCCGCCTACATGGCGCTCATGCCGGCGGTCGTCGGCGTTCAGCTTGGCGGAACCGAGATCGATTTCGGCGTGATGCTGGCGGTGTTCGGGATCGGCTCGATCATGGCTGCACCATTCGTGGGGCAATTGCGCCAGCGCATCGATCTTGAGGGTGTGCTTGGCGTAAGTGTCGTGATCTACCTTTTGGCAATGAGCGTTCTGGCCGAAGTTCATGCCGTGATCTGGGCTGCACCGGTCGCTCTGCTCGCCGGGATGGCCTGGGTGGCGGTGATGACAAGCCTCAACACCGCGATGCAGTTCCGATCGCCGGATGATATTATCGGGCGATGCCTGTCGATCTATCAGGCGATCACTTTCGGCGGCATGGCGATCGGCTCGTGGTTCTGGGGCGCGGTTGCCGACGCGGCTAGCCTGCCCATCGCGCTTCACGCGGCCTCCGGCTATCTCGTCGTCGGCACGGTCCTGCTTTGGCGGCTGGCCCCAATACCGAAGCGCGGTGAAGGCGTTGTCGAGACGCATTAATTGCTGCGCAGGCGCGATCAGATCGCATGCTGAGACTTAACGGTAATTTTACCATGCTGGCCCAATACGAACCCCTGATTGGATTAGTGGGGATCCACGAATGGATAACGTGCGGGGCCATTTTCCGGACCACGGAGATGCGCAGGACGACGCGCTGGATTTCGATCCGGCAGAAGAAGAGCTGGGCCGGGAGCTCCCGCCCGCAGCGATCGGCCAGGATGAGCGCCGCATGCAGGTTCGCGCCTGCAATTTCTGGGCGCCGCTGCTGAACGAGCGCAACTATCCCGCGAGCACCGATTTCGAACCACGCAGCCAGCCCGATTTCGGGCCTTACAGCGTCCTGCTGAATTTTACCGATGACGTCGATAATCCCGCCGTCGCCTTCCTCGGCGAAAAACTGGCGCAGGAATGCGGCAGCGGGGGCGACATTACCCGGCTCGGCGACGTGCCCAGCCGATCGCTGCTGTCGCGCATCACCGATCACTATCTCCAGATCATCGCCAACCAGGCACCGATCGGCTTCGAAGCCGAATTCGTGAACCAGCGCGGCGCGACGATCCTCTACCGCGGCATCCTGCTACCGTTTTCGAGCGACAACCAGACGATCGACTTCATCTACGGCGTCATCAACTGGAAGGAACTGGCCGACCAGGAGACCGCCGACGAATTGCTGCTGCAGATCGACCAGGCGCTCGAATCGAACCGTTTCGCGCCGCGCGAGGAGCTACCGATCACCGACTGGGCGGACGGTCCGGTCGTTGAGGTCGTGCCGCTCGAACTAGACACGCCGCTTGACGATGACGATGCCGTTCCGGCATTTCCCGAACCTGCACTCTCGAGTGCGCCGAAATATGCCTCGCTGAATCGCATGGCTGGCGGCGGCGGAGAGGCAACCGGCGACGGCAATTCGCTTGCCGACTTGCTCGCTGTCGCGCGCGACCATGCCGACGATGCCGCCAATTGCGAAAAGCGCACGCATCAGGCGCTCTATGCCGTGATCGGCACCGCGCACGATTTCGCGCTCGCTGCGCACGCTCGGGCAGACGATTACAACGCCATGCTCGTCGATGCCGGGCTGACCGTGCAGGAACGGGCGCCGATGGTGCCTCTTGTCAGGCTGGTGTTCGGTCTTGGCTATGACAAGACCCGGGTTGCCGAATATGCCGCCGTTCTCGAACACGCCCATCGGCTCGCCCTCGCCCATGGAGAACTTGCGCGCCTGCTTGAGCAGACGCCCGGCGGCCTCAAGGCGCTGGTTGCAGAAGAGCGCAAGCTGCGCAAACTCGAAGCCGGCAAGCCCGATGCCAATGCGCGTCAGGACCGGCTGCTCGCCAAGCTGCCCACCATGCAAAGCGTCGCCATCGCGGACATTCCAACTTCGGGTGCCGAATTCACGTTGCTGTTCGCTCGCCGCACCGAAGGCGGTCGGATCGAGATCCTGGGCGAAGTGGGCGACGAACCCGCGATGATCGAGAAGGCCGCCCGCCGCCTCGTCGGCTGACTGGAGCATCGCGCAAAAAAAGCATGCCGTGAGCCTGCCGAAGGGTGGGAGCCGGCTTTCCGCTAATTGCGATGCGGCTACAACCAGCCGGCCGGCGCTTTCGGCAATCTTCATTGGCGGTTCAGCCTAAGGCAGCCTAGGGGAACGCCATGTTGCGTCTTCGCCATGCCGCCGCCCTGCTTGTCACCGTTGTGGCTGCTCTAGCGCTGACGGCACGACCGGCTGCGGCGCAATCTGTCCTGCGCGATGCCGAAACCGAGCAGCTGTTTGCCGACATGGCAGCGCCGCTGGTCACGGCCGCGGGACTGGTGCCCGCAAACGTCGACATCGTCCTCGTCAATGATCCTTCGGTCAACGCCTTCGTGGCTGGCGGGCAAGCGGTCTACGTCAACAGCGGCCTCATCAACGAGGCCAGCTCGGCCAACCAGGTGCAGGGCGTGATCGCGCACGAGCTTGGCCACGTCACCGGCGGCCACGCCATTTTCAATCCTGGCGCTCAGTCGGCGACCGGCATATCGCTGCTCTCGCTGCTGCTTGGTGCCGCCGCTGCTGCGGCCGGTGCTGGCGATGCCGCGATGGGCGTGCTAATGGCCGGTCAGCAGGCGGCGATGGGCAAGTTCCTCGCCTATAATCGCTCGCAGGAGGCAAGCGCAGACGCTGCGGGCGCACAGTATCTGTCGACCGCAGGCATCACCGGGCGCGGCTCGATCGAGTTCTTCAAGAAGCTGCAGAACCTGGAGTTTCGTTACGGCTTCCAGGCGAGCCAGTCAGACGAATTTGCCAGATCCCACCCGATGACCGGCGATCGTATCGCCACGCTTGAGGACACCTACGAGCAGGATCCGGCCTGGAACCGCCCGAGCGACCCGGCCATCGAGCAGCGCTTCGCGCGCATCAAGGCCAAGCTGTTCGGCTTTCTCGGCAAGCCGTCCGACACCTTGCGGATCTATCCGCCCAGCGACGTGTCGATTCCCGCGCACTATGCCCGGGCATATGCCTATCTCAAGGAATCGCTCCTGCCGCAGACGCTGGACGAGGCAGAGGCGTTGCTGAAGCTTGAGCCCGACAACCCCTATTTCCTCGAATTGAAGGGCCAGATCCTGCTCGAGGCCGGCAGGCCCACCGAAGCACTCTCGGCGCTGCGCAAGGCCACCGACCTCACCGCCAACCAGCCGCTCATCGCGACACTGTTCGGCCATGCGCTGATCGCCTCGGAAGACAAGGCCCAGTTCGCCGAGGCAGAGCGCGTGCTCAAGGCGGCGGTGGCACGTGACCGGCGCAATCCCTTCGCCTGGTATCAGCTTGGCGTGGTCTACGCCGCCAATGGCGACTTGGCCCGCGCGCAACTGGCAAGCGCCGAGCAGCAATCGCTGTCGGGCAACATGACGCAGGCGCTGCACAGCGCCAAGATGGCCGAGGGAGCGCTGCCGCAGGGGTCTGCCGACTGGCTGCGTGCGCAGGACATCGCGCTTGCGGCGCAGGCCGAGCTTGAACGGCGCAAGCATAGGAATAGGTAGGCAAGGATGAACGAAACCTCTGCCGCACGCCCCTCGCTTGCCTGGATCATTGGCCTGCTCGCCGCCTTTGCTGTTGCAGCGGGTGGCGGCTGGCTGGCCACGCGCCATTTTGCCGATCCGGCGGCGGGGATGTCCGGAAACGACCGTCGCGCCATCGAATCCGTGGTGCACGACTATATTCTCGCCAATCCAGAAATTCTGCCGCAGGCGATGGACAACCTTCAGCGCAAGGCCAACAGCGAGCGGCTGTCGGGTCTGCGAAGCGAGGTTGAGCGGCCCTTTCCCGGAGCCGTGCTCGGCAACCCCAAGGGCTCTTTCACCTTGGTCGAGTTCTCCGATTTCGCCTGCGGCTATTGCCGCAAGAGCGTCGAGGATGTGGCCCGTCTGGTGAAGGAAAACCCCGAGCTGCGCGTCGTCATGCGCGACATTCCGTTCCTTTCCGACCAAAGCGAAGCTGCCGCGCGCATGGGGCTGGCAGCTGCCGAACAGGGCAAGTATGCCAAGTTCCACGATGCGATGTTCGCGATCGGCCGACCCGATCCTACGACGATCGAGGCTGCGGCCAAGGCAGCCGGGCTCGATCTCGCCAAGGCGCGCGAGGCAGCTGGCAGCGAGCGGATCGGCCAGGAAATCGCCCGCAGCGTCGATCATGCCCGCCAGCTCGGTTTCGACGGCACCCCGAGCTGGGTGGCGGGCGACGAGCTCATCTCCGGCGCGGTAGGCTATGAGCGGCTGTCGGAAGCGATCGCTGCGGCTAGCAAGTGAGGACAAGTCTCCGGCGGTTTACCAGCGTGCTGTTTTCGGGGTAGAACTGCGGAATGCCGATGCTCCCGATCAGGCCCACCCCGTTCTTCGTCAACAAGAACCAGGCGTTCTGGAGGCTACAGCTCGCCGGGTGGGGCGGCGCCATGCTGCTGCGCGCGATGTCGGCCATCGCCAACGACCAGCCGCTCGCGTTCCTGGTCCTGGTCCTGATTGCCACGATCGCCGGCTTTTCGATCTCGCTGGTGCTGGCGGTGATCTACCGGCAACTGATTTCGAAGCGACCGCTCGTCACCTGGGGCACGACCGCCGTGCTCCTGATCCTTGCGGCGTCGCTCCATGCGTTTGTCGATGCCTGGGTGATCTCGCTCTATCGCTCGGATGGCGAGGCGAGCTTCCCGCAGCTTTTCATCGGCGTGTTCTACCTCGATGCGACGCTGCTCGGCGCGTGGTCCGCGCTCTATTACGCGATCAATTTCTTCATTCAGGTGGAGCAGCAGAACGACCAGATGCTGCATCTGGAAAATCAGGCAACCTCCGCGCAGCTCGCCATGTTGCGCTACCAGCTCAATCCGCATTTCCTGTTCAATACGTTGAACTCGATTTCGACCCTGGTGCTGCTCAAGCAGACCGAGCCGGCCAACGCGATGCTCAGCCGCCTGTCCTCGTTCCTTCGCTATACGCTGATCAACGAGCCTTCGGCGCGGGTGACGGTGGCGCAGGAAGTCGATACCCTGAAGCTATATCTCGACATCGAGCGGATGCGTTTCGAAGAGCGATTGCGCACAACCTTCGCAATCGATCCCGCCACGCACGGCGCGCTATTGCCCTCGCTACTGCTGCAACCGTTGGTCGAAAATGCCATCAAATATGCGGTGAGCGCCCAGGAGAGCGGTGCCGAAATCTGCATTTCAACGCAGCTTGTCGGGTCAATGCTTCGTATCGCCGTCTCCGACACTGGCCCCGGCTTGAAAAGCGAGGTCACAGACCGCAGGCTTAGCGGCATCTCCTTTGACGGAGGAGAACCGGTATCGACCGGAGTCGGCCTGGCCAACATTCGCGAACGGCTCGAAAAGGCCTATGGCGACAAGCATCTGTTCGAGACTCTCGAACCCCCCGAAGGCGGCTTTGCCGTCATCATCGAACTGCCGCTGGAAACGAACGCCCACAGCGAAGGCGCGAGCGAGCTGCCGATTGTGGCGGCGGCAGCGGAATTGAGCGGCAACCTGTTTTGAAGCCGCGCATTATTGGATCGAGACCTAGCCAATGACCATTCGCACCATCATCGTCGACGACGAGAAGCTCGCCATCCAGGGACTGCAATTGCGTCTCGAGAAATATCCCGACGTCGAGATCGTCGATACCTGCGCCAACGGCCGCGAGGCGATCCGCAAGATCAAGGCCGAAAAGCCTGATCTCGTTTTCCTCGACATCCAGATGCCGGGGTTCGACGGATTTTCGGTGGTCAAGGGTGTGATGGAGATCGAACCGCCTCTGATCGTGTTCGTCACCGCCTATGCCGAGCACGCAGTGCGCGCCTTCGAGGCCAATGCGGTCAACTACCTGATGAAGCCGGTCGAGGAGGACAAGCTCGCCGATACGCTTGAGCGTGTACGCATCCGGCTGTCCGAAAAGAAGTCGGTTGACGAGGCCGAGAAGCTCAAGAACGTGCTCGCCGAGGTCGCGCCCGACGCGATGGAGGCCATGCCCGACGAAGGCGAGGCCGCCGCACCGCGTTACGAACAGATCATCAACATCAAGGATCGCGGTCAGATCTTCCGCATCGACGTCGATTCGATCGAACATATCGAGGCGGCGGGCGACTATATGTGCATACGGACTGCCGACAATTCGCTGATCCTTCGCGAGACGATGAAGGATCTCGAACGCAGGCTTGATCCGCGCGTCTTCCAGCGGGTGCACCGCTCGACCATCGTCAACCTCAACGAGGTCCGCCAGGTCAAGCCGCACACCAATGGCGAATGCTTCCTCGTGCTCGATTCGGGCGCGCAAGTGAAGGTCAGCCGTTCCTACCGCGACGTGATTGCGCGGTTTGTGTATTGAGACAAGGCCCTGCCCGCTCGCCATGAGCTTGTCGAAGGGCCACACTTCTTATAGCGCCGACAGGAAGCCAGAGATGAAGGACCGTCCTTCGACAGGCTCAGGACAAACGAATCTGGATTTGGTCTCGTCATTCTCCCTTCCCGGTTTCGATCTCGACGCTTTCGTTTCGGCCACGCTCGCTGAAGACCTGGGCGTGGGTCTTCCCGGCGGCGGGCGCGACGTTACCAGCGAGAGCGTGATCGGCGCGAATGACCGCTTTGCCGGCGTGATGGACAGCCGCGATGCGATCACGGTTGCGGGCTTGCCCATCGCCGCCATGTTCTTCCGCAAGCTCGATCCCGGCATCGAAATCGAAATACTTGCAGAAGAGGGGCAGCAGGTGGCTGCGAGTACCGATCTGATGCGCCTGTCGGGCAACGCCCGCGCCATGCTCACCGCCGAACGCAGCGCATTGAACACCGTGCAGCACCTTTCGGGCATCGCGACCCTGACCCGCGCCTATGTCGATGCGATGGGGGGGAATGCGACTTTGCTCGATACCCGCAAGACCATACCCGGCCTGCGCCATCTCGAGAAATACGCGACCCGCATGGGCGGCGCGCAGAACCACCGGATGGGCCTGTGGGATGCGGCAATGATCAAGGACAACCACGTGCTTGTCGCGGGCAGCGTTGGCGAGGCGGTCCGCCGCGCGAGGGAGGCGCGTGTCGAACGGATCGTCTGCGAGGTCGACCGGATCGACCAGATCGAACCAGCGATTGCCGCTGGTGCGCACCACCTGCTGCTCGACAACATGGGGCCGGACATGCTGCGCGAGGCGGTCACGCTTGTCGCAGGCCGCGTGCCTTGCGAGGCCTCGGGCGGGGTCAACCTCCAGACCATCGGCGCGATTGCGGCAAGCGGCGTCGATTTCGTTTCGGTCGGGAGGCTGACGCAGAGCGCACCTGCGGCTGACACCGGCCTCGATTTCACACCGCTATGAGGGGAGTGTTCTCGCTCGCTGCTGCGCTGGCGGCACTCGGCTCATTGCCAATACCCACACTCGCACAGGCCTATCAGTGCAGCCTGCCCGGTAAAGTCGATCCGGTCCGGCCGTCAAGGCCCGACGGGCCGGTGCGCAAGCTGCCGGTCGCGCGCTATGTGCTCGCGGCATCGTGGTCGCCCGAATTTTGCAAGGGCGAACGCAACCGCTCCTCCATGCAGTGCTCGGGGCGCAACAGGCGCTTCGGCTTCGTGCTGCATGGCCTGTGGCCCGAGGCACGATACGGACCCGACCCGCAAAGGTGCGCCACGGGGCCGCGTCCGTCGCCCGAGACGATCCGTCGCCCGAGACGATCCGTCGCAACTTGTGCATGACCCCTGTGCCTTGGCTGCTCGAACACGAATGGGCCAAGCACGGCTCGTGCATGGCGAAGAAGCCGGAAACCTATTTCAAGGTGAGCGGCATCCTGTGGCGTTCGGTGCAATGGCCCGATGCCGACCGGCTATCGCGCAAGCCCGGCCTGACCGCAGGCGATTTGCGCGAGGCGTTCGTCATGGCCAATCCGGACTGGAAGCCCGATCAGCTGGGCGTTGAGGCAAACCCGCGCGGCTGGCTTAAAGGGATCCGGCTTTGCTATTCGCGCCGGTTCAAGCCAATGCGCTGCGAACGCGACGATTTCGGCGCGCCGGATTCTGCATCGCTGAAGATCTGGCGCGGGATTTAGAGCGGGCTGCGTGAAATCAGGAGCACTTCGCCCGCTCTAACTATTTGCGGTCGCATCGTTATTCGCGGAAAACCGGTTCCCACTTTTTCGCACGATGCTCTAA
>CAMDQY010000056.1 GCA_945906005.1 Novosphingobium sp. Chol11
TTCTTTTGATTCTGACATTTGCCCCGACCTGGCCCCAATGGGTAGCAAATGTCAGAATCGAACCACTAGGTTCGATTGGCCCGACCCGGCAGATACCTGACCCATTATGCGTTGTGGGCCAGCGACGAGGTTTGGTAGTCTGCGACCGAGGATAGGGCAAATCCGCCATTTTGGCACAACTCCATTTTGGCGCAACTAAAGGGGGTTCTCGAGCCATGAAACGTCACCGCATCCGCACTGTCCGTGTCGGGTTGCTGGCCGGGGCGATCGCCTTGCTGCCCGCATCCGCTGCTTTCGCGCAGGACGAGCAATCGACTGCCGCAACTTCGACTCCGAACGAGACGATTGAGACGCAGATCGACGGAGAAGACGTGATCATCGTCACGGCTCCGCGCTATGTGCCTTCCGACGAAGGCGCCACCGCCACCAAATCGAACATCTCGCTGATCGAGACGCCGCAATCGATTACGGTCGTGACCCGCGACCAGATCGACCTGCTCAACTTCATCGATGCCCAGCAGGCAGTTCGCTACGTTGCCGGTGTTTCCGGCGAAAACTTCGGACCCGACCTGCGCTTCGACTTTATCCAGGTGCGCGGTTTCACCCCCAAGCAATTCATCGACGGGCTGGCGACGCCGGTTACCACCACGATTTTTTCGAACGGTGTTGATCTCTATGCGTTCGATTCGCTCGACATCCTCAAGGGTCCGGCCTCGGTGCTCTACGGCAGTTCGCCTCCGGGCGGGCTGTACAACCAGCGCTCCAGGCGTGCGAGTTCGGAGTTCGGCGGCGAAGTCTCGCTCAAATATGGCGAGGATAGCTACAAGCAGCTCGCATCCACGATTACCGGCGCCCTGAGCGGCGGCGTCGACGGACGCATGACCGTCCTCGTGCGCGATCGCGGCGCGACCCGCTTCGGCGTCGATGCGCAACGCGTACTGGTGGCTCCGACGCTGACCATCAAGCTCGGCCCGGACACCACGCTGACGCCGATGTTCTACTACCAGTACGACGAGGTTTACGGCGATACCAACGGCTTCCTGCCGGCGGTAGGCACGCTGCTTCCCAATCCGCTCGGCAAGATCAGCCGCAAGACGAACCTTGGCGAGCCGGACTACAACAAGTACCTGCGCAATCAGTTCGGCGCGGGCTTTGAGCTTTCGCACAACTTCTCGGACAGTCTCGGTGCGGACGTCAACTTCAAGTATTCCGATTACGACGAGGAACAGAGCGTGATCTACGGCTCGGGTCTCGATGCGGACAACCACACGGTGTTCCGCGCGAGCTTCCCCTATGCCGAGGATGTCAAGAGCCTGGCTGTCGATGCGCGTCTGCGCGGCGAGTTTGCCACGGGCAGCATCGAGCACAAGTTCCTGATCGGCATCGATTATCGCGATGTCGAGAACTACGCAGCCTACGGTTTCCAGTTCGCGGCGCCCTTTGTCGATGGGATCGACCTGTTCAATCCCGTTTACAACAAGCTCAACTACGCGCCGACGCCAATCAACACGCTCTATAACGACCAGTCGCTCAAGCAGACCGGCATCTATGCGCAAAACCAGCTCGGCTTCGGCAATCTGTTCGTGTTGTTGAGCGGACGCTATGACTGGGTCAGCACCGACTACGTCTCGCCCTTCGTGCCGACTAATGCGCCGGGGCCAGTGCTCCACAAGAAGCAGAGCAAGTTCACCTACCGGATCGGCGCGAACTACGTGACCGACAGCGGCATCGCGCCCTATGTCAGCTATGCCACCTCGTTCGAACCTTTGCTGGGAACCGATTCGGTGACCTTGAATCCGTTCGACCCGTCCGAGGGCGAACAGTACGAAGCAGGCGTCAAGTTCGACGGCCGAGCTTTCGGCGATGACGTCAAGATTTTTGCGACCGCGTCTGTGTTCAAGATCACGCAGAAGAACGTCGTCAGCACTGGCGGCGGTGTGCTCCCCGTGTTCGGCACGCAGACCGGCAAGGTCGAAGTCAGCGGCGGAGAAATTGAACTGGTTGCGCGTATTCGCGATCAGCTATCGATCAATGGCTCGTACAGTTACACCGACAGCGAAATCAAGAAGAGCAACACCACCGACGAGATCGGCAAGCCATTGCCGGTCACGCCCAAACACAAGTTCTCGCTGCTGGTCGACTACACGATCCAGCGCGGATCGCTCGGCGGCCTCGGCTTCGGCCTAGGCGGGCGCTACGTCAGTTCGAGCGCGGGCAGCTTGCCCGGCTTCTACAACCCGGTCGTGCTCTACAGCGACAATCCGTGGCTGTTCGACGCGATCATCCATTACGATACGCCTGGCTGGCGTCTCGCGATCAATGGATCGAACATCTTCGACAAGCGCTACGTTGCGCGCTGCGCCAGTTTCTCGAATTGCAACTTCGGAGCCTCGCGCCAGATCATCGGCACGGTGACGAAGAAGTTCTGATGCAATCTTCTTGGCGGGCCGTTTATCGGTCCGCCATTTCGCATTGAGTTACTGCGACGTTCACTTCGGCTGCGGTGCGGCCTTCGCGAGATAGGCGGCGGCCGTGGTCGGTCCCGACACGAAGGTGTCTGTGTGCTCGGCAACCATCGAGCGGAACGAGAAGAAATAGTCGGGGCCGGAAGGCAGTCCCAGCTTGTCCCATGCGGCGTCGAGCGCGGGACGCTTGTCCTCGGGATGGCGCGCAGGCTGGAGCAGCAGGAAATCCCATTCGGCACCAGCCTGGTGAACGAATAGCTGGCGCGGAGTTAGCCCGGCCTGCCGGTTGACTTCGTCATACTGGGCGATCGCTACGAGAAACTCGCGATGCTTGCCTGGCGCGATGCGGTATATTTCGATCAGCATGTCCTGCGGCTCGGCAGCCGGTGCCGGTTGACCGGTTGTATCTGCGGCAAAGGCGGGTGCCGCGCAGAGCAGCATGGCGGCGGCAATCATAGTTCGCATGGTTATTGTTCCTTCGATGCTGCGGCGCAGGGATCGGGCGTGCCCGGCGGCCGGTCGTCGCAGTACCAGCGCCGGGGCAGCATGCGAGGCTCGGGCCATAGTTCGTCGAGCGTTTCGCCGTCGCGCAGCCGCCCTGCCTGCATCACCGCATGAATCGCGAGCGTGTTGCGGATATTCGCACGCGGATCGCGGTCGAGCACGACAAGGTCGGCGATCTTGCCCGGCTCGATCGTGCCCAGGTCCGCATCGCGTCCGATCACCTTGGCCGAGCCGATCGTCGCTGCATGAAGCACTTCGTCGGGGGTCATGCCGCCGATCACATGGGCCTCCATCTCCCAATGGAAGCCGAGCCCCGGCACTTCACCGTGCGAGCCAATCCCGACCAGTCCGCCGCGCCGGTAAAGCTGTGCCGCGCTTTGGGCCACCTGCGGAAAGAAATAGGCGTCGAGCGGGCGATAGGTGCGGTTGCGCATCTTCATGTCGACTACGAAGCGCGGCGCGAAACGGCCTAGCTTGGGATCATCTGCGGGGGCATCGCGAACGATGAAATAGTCCTGCCCCTCGGGGCCGCCGTTGCCGATCTGAAGGGTCGCCGAATAGCCGACCCCCGATCCCGCCATCAAGGCGAGCACATCCTCGCGAAGCGGCGCGGCAGGCAGGGCATGTTCATGCCCCGCGTAGCCGTCGATGATCTGGGTAAGCCCCAGCTTCATCGCCAGCGCGCCCTCGGTGGTCGGCTGGAGCCCCAGCTCGCGCGCGGCCCGCGCAATCCACTGGCGCACCCGGCGATTGCCGCTGCGATACATCTTGATGTTGCCGAGCCGGTAATGGTCGCGGTAGCGGTGCAGCACCGCGAGCACCTGTTCGTATGAGGTGAACTCGTTGAACGAGAACACCGCCACTCCGGTCGAGGGCACGCGCGAACCGACCATCAATCCTGCCGCAATCGCATCGTCATAGGCGATCATGTCGATCGTCAGCGTCGAAGGATCGAAGGCGGTGGTGACGCCGTAGGCCAGATTGGACAGCGGTCCCCAGCTTACGAAATCGAGCACGTCTCGCCGCACATCGGCGACGTGATCGTGGGTTTCGATAAAGCCGGGAACGATCCATTTGCCCGAGAGATCGCGTGTCGCCGCGCCTTCCGGGATCGCGACGCTTCCGCGCGGGCCGACTGCAACAATGCGCCCATCGCTGACCACGACATCGGCATCGGCAATCGTGACCTGGCCTTGCATGGTGAGCACGGTCGCGCCGCGCAGAACGATGCTGCCTTTCGCGACAGAAGCGCGCGGCAATTCGATCTTGGCCGGATAGGCCGCGCCGGCAATGTCGGGAACGTCGCCCGCCGCGCCCGCTTCAAGCACAATCCCGGAACGCGGACGCCGATACCAGGTCGAGCCCAGCGCCCAGCCGATCGACTTGCCATCCGCCGACCACTCGATGAAATCCGCGCCCTCGCTAGTGAGCCTGCGGTGGCGCAGCGAAGGCGATGCCAGATCGACCGTTTCTCCGGCTGAGGGCAGTGCCACCAAGGTCAACTGCTGGGCGATCCGCACCAGCGCCTCGCTACCGTCGGGGCTGATCCTGATATCGTCCGCCTGCGCGCGGCCTTCCGCGAAATACCAGTTGGGTCCGGTGATGCCGACAAGCTTGCGCGGCTCGCCGCCGGCAAGCGGAACCTTGCGCACGCCATCGGCGAAATTGACGAACACCGAGCCGGGCTCTGGTCCGAAATGCGGCACACCGCCGATCTGGCCCTTGGCAATGATCCGGCCCGCGTCGCCGCTGCGTCGGATCGCGACGAGTTCGGCGCTGCGTGTCGTCCCGAATTCCATATAGCTGTGCATTCGCACATCGTTGCTGGAGCGCAGCGCCACGATTGTCTGGCCGTCGGGGGAGAAGACCGGTGCCGTGTAGAAGCCCGGCACGCTAGTGATCCGCCGCTCGCGCCCCGTCGCCATGTCGCGGAGCCAGACGTGGCCTGCATCGCGTGCGGTCCAGCGCACGAAAGCCAGCGCGCGCCCGTCGGGAGACCATCCCGGTTGGAACCCTGTCGTCACGCTGGCAGGCACGGCTCCCTCGCCAAGGCCCATGACATAAATCGAGCCGAGCGCCGAAAAGGCCAGGCGCGACTGATCTGGAGACATTGTCGGCGTCTGGATCAGGCTGACCCGCACCGGCCCTTCTTCCATGCGGGCGACATGACGGGTCGAGGGGCCGATGCCCACGCTTGCACGGACGCGGAACGGAATGTCTGCGGTGGCTCTCGTAGCCACATCGATGCGTGCCAGCTTGCCATCGAGGTTGACGATCAGCGCCTTGCCGTCTGGCGTGAACGCATGGCGGGGCAGCAGATCGCGCCACGCCGATGCGAGGAGCTGGTCGTGCTCGACCGGGAACGCCAGCCAGCGGGAATTGCCGCTGGCGAGGTCGAGCAGCCGCAGGCCGGTCTTGCCGCGATCGCGGGCGCCATATGCGAGCAGGCGACCATCGGGCGAGACCGCCGGGCGCATCGCCGTTCCAAGCACCAGGTCGGGCCGTGGGCTGCGCGGGGCGGAGACCAAGGTTTCTTCCTCGCCAGACGTCAGGGTCCGACGCACGATCGTCCATTCGGGGACGTTGCCACCATGTTCGCCGCCCACGTTGCGCGCGAAGTAGAGGAACTTGCCATCGGCGGAGGGGGCCGCGCCCAGCGTGCTGCGCCAGGAATCGCGCGGCGCATCGGGTGTCGGCTTGATCGGGGAGAGCAACTCGGCTTCGCCGCTCGTCGCGTCGATCCGCCACAGCTCGAACATTGCCCGGTCTTCGCGAAAGCGCGAGACGAACACCGCGCGGCCATCGCTCGACCATGCAGGCGAAGCGAACACCGTGTTGCCATCGTGCAGGGTCAACTGCCGCGGGTTCGCACCGTCTCGGTCCGCAATCCAGAGGTTCTCCGCTCCCGACCTGTCGCTGACGTAGGCCAGGTGTTTGCCGTCGGGCGAAAACACCGGCTGCGATTCGAACGCCATGCCGGTGAGGATCGGGCGAGCGTCGCCGCCTTTGCTGCCGACGACATAGATGTCGCCCAGCAGTTCGAAGGCCAGTTCCCTTCCGTCCGGCGACATATCTGGCGACAGCCATGTGCCTTCCTTAACGTCGATGGCAATACTTCGTGCCGGTTCCATCGGCAGCGTCTGCCCGGCTGGCGCCACGGGTTCGACATCGCCAGCGGTCGCCTGTGCCTTCAGTGGCGCCGCACCTGCCAGCGCCATCGCGATTACGAGCGCCGATGCCGCGATCCGGGCGCTCATCGGTAGGCAGGCGGCATTGGATCATCGCTGCGACGCGGGTGATAGCGGTCGCGCAGCAGGGTCTGGCGCGTGACCGGCGAAACCGGCTTTCCGCCGAGTATCACCCTGGCAGGCGCGCTCGACGGTTCGAGCGGGTCGCCGTCCCAGATCACGAGGTCGGCAGGTGCGCCCGCCGCAATTCCCGCAGAAGCCTTGCCGGTCCAGACGCGTGCCATGCCGCTCGTGATGGCGCGCAAGGCATCGCCGCGCGACAGTCCATTTGCTGCCGCGATCCCGGCACCCTCGCGCAGCCCGGCCCCAACATTGTAGGACAGGTAGATCGTCTGGCCCGAGACCATGAAGGCCATCGATACCCCTGCCTTGGCGAGGAGCGCCGCATTGTCGCGCCGCGTGCCGACGCTCTCATAGCTGAACGGCAGTTCGTCGAGCGGATCGAGCACCACCGACACCTGCGCCTGCGCAAGCTGTTCCGCCAGTCGCCACGCCTCGGCTCCGCCGATCACGACCACGCGAATGCCGAAGTCGCGCGACAGGGCAATCGCCTCGCGAATGTCGGCGGTGCGGTTTGCCGCCACGGCGAGCGGTATGCGGCGGGCAAGCACCGGGCGCAGCGCCTCGATCTCGGCTGGTCCGAGCAGGTCGTCGCGCGGACGGTTGGCCGGGTCGGCAGGGCGACGCGCCTCGGCCAGTGCATTGCGGATCAGGCTCCAGGCCGCCGCGCGCGAACCTCCCGAGGTGCTGCCCGAGCTTGTTGCGAACAGCGCCGCCTGCCGTTCCTTCAGCAGCGGCCCTGCAGGGTCGAGATCGACCAGCGCGCCCGCCCCGCCAAATGCTCCCGATCGCTGCGTGGGAAACACCATCGCCTTGCCGACGCCTTGGGCGCGCGCCTCCTGAATGGTCAGCGCATCGGGATCGAGTGCGCGCGAAATGTCGAAAGCGCCGCCTAGCACGGTCGACGTCGCGGCGCTGTCCTCGGTATTGGTTGCGCCGCCCATGCCGATCACGCCGATCTGGGTTGCGGCGGCGGACAGCGGGGCGGTGACCGGTCGCCCGCCCGCGTCGATCACTTGCGCGCCCTGGGGCACCGCGCCGCCGCGCGCCACCGATGCTATGGTGCCGCCCTGAACGACGATGGTGACGCCGGTCTCGTCCCGGTCGCCGTCGAGCAATCGCGCGTTGGTGATCGCGAGCGTCTGGGAAAATGCCGGAACCGCGCAGACGAGCAGGGCCAGGGCGACGAGCGCTCTCATTCGATGCCCTCGCGCTGCGGTCGACCAAGCTCGAAATCGGAGACCGGGCGACGCGACTTATCACTTCGGTCGAACGCCACTGCGCCTTCGATGAGGACGAGGTCGGGCTTGCTGAACACGCTGAACGGATCGCCCGACCACACGACGAGGTCGGCGTTCATGCCGGGCGCGATCGTGCCAATGCGGTGTTCGAGCCCGATTGCGCGCGCAGCGTTCGAGGTGATCCAGCGGATTGCGCGCTCGGGCGGAATGTCGAGGCCCGCGCGGCGGCCAGCAGCGGCGGCCTTGGCAGTCTCGATATTGAGCAGGCTTCCGAGCATCGGAATGTCGGAATGCATGATCGCGCAGCCACCTGCGGCGTCGATGAATGCCGCATTTTCGGGGATGCCGTCCTCGGCTTCGCGCTTGAAGCCCCACCAGTCGGGCCAGACCGCAACACAGACGTTCTCGCGCGCCAGCATCGGCGCGATCTTGTAGGCTTCGGCAGCGTGGTGGACGGTCACCCTGGTGATTCCGAAGTCCTTGAGCACCGCAAGCCAGGTCGCGATGTCGTCAGCCCGGTAACAGTGGAGATGGACTGGAAGTTCGCCCGCAATGGCGGCTGCCAGGGTCGCCTCGCGCGCTTCGCCCCCGCCTTGCCTGCCGCCGGGAGGACCATGCGGCTTGCGGCCGGATTTTTCGCCGCCGCCTTGCTTTGCGAGGTATAGCTCAGCTTCCTGCAGCGCGCGCTTCAGCCCGGCAATCTGGCCCTGCCGGCTGGTGGGAAATGTGCCTTCGTTGACCGAATTTCCACCGCAGGCCATTTTCAGGCCCTGCGGCGCACCGGGAAAGCGCATCTGCGCGAGCGTGACGGTGGGGATGGTGTGAACGATCACCGAGCGTCCGCCGATCAGCACGCTTGATCCCGGCAGGATCTGCGCGGTGGTCACGCCTCCCGCCAGCGCATGCGAGAAGCCCGGATCGGACGAGCGAACCGCGTGTTCGATCGCGGTGTCGGCGACGTTGGGCGCGCTCCTTTCGGTTATGTCCGACCAGTCGCCGCCCGAATCGCTCTGCGGCAGCAGGAAGGTGCCGTAATGGGTGTGGATGTCGATCAGGCCCGGCGTGAGCCAGCGCCCGGTTGCATCGATCCGCTTGGCATTGCCCGCATCTGCGATGGCCCCGACTTCGACGATCCTGCCGTCGCGCACCAGCACATCGCCGATCAGCCTGCGGCCCGCGCCGTCGAGTATCGTCGCCCCGACCAGCACCATGTCCTGGCGCGGCAGCGGTCTGTAGTCGGAAGCCGCCACATCCGCGCCCGCGCCTTGCGCCGCATCGGCCCGATCTTTCGCGGCGACAGGCGCTGCGGCAAGTGAAAGCGCGAGTGCCGCCTCGGCAAGGGAGCGCAGCGCTTTGTTCATCCCTGTGCCAGTGCCTCCATCCATTCTGCCAGTTGCCGGTCGCCGAGATTCGCGACGATTTCTTCGAATATCGGGCGGCGCTCGTCCTGCCCCAGCTTGAGCGTTGGGCGAACTTCGCAAACCCGCGCGCGGAAGGCAATGATCTGCGCGAGCATGGCCTCGTATTGCTCGCCGAGGTTTGCGCTATTCCAGCGCTCGCTCTCGTTGCCTTCCATCTTGTCGAGCAGGCGTTCGATGGCAGTGGCAGTTTCGTCCTCGACGAACTCGATCTCAACGACAAACCGGACAGCAGCATAGTTCCAAGTCGGCCCCCAGTTCGGCTCGGAGACGAGGCGCGGTGAAATGTAGCCCGACGGACCCTGAAATACGATCAGCGCGCGCGGGTTCGCCTGCAAATCGGCGACGATCAGGTTGCGGCGGCCGCAATGGCCGAGAAGCGACACTATGGTGCCGTCCAGGCCGCGTTCGGGGAGCAGCGGCAGCGGGGTCGAATTGAAGTTCGATGTCACGGTCCAGGCAAACGGAAACTCATCGACCAGCCGGTTGATGACCTTCCAGTCACATTGGTCGAAGGGCGCGAACATCCGACCCGGCCCGCTATTGCGCCAAGACCTTGCGCAGCCACGCGGCCTGATCGTCCAGCGCCTTGCGGGCGAGCGCGGCTACCGACATGGCTTCGAGGAAGCTGTGTGTGGCCCCCTTGTATTCGATCGCTTCGACCGCGTTGCCGGCTGCGGTCAGCTTTTGCGCTAGTTCATGATTGCAGTCCGCGAGAATGTCGCATTCGGCAATCGCCAGGAATGCGGGTGGCAGGTCGTGTAGCTGGGCATGGAGCGGGGCGACTAATGTATTGCTGAGCTGCGAGCTGTCATCGACATAGTCGTGCCAGAAGGCGTCCATCTCGTCTGCGGTGAGGCAATGGGGCGGTTCGCCGAAGCGCAGGTAGCTGGGTTTGTGTTCAGGAGCATATGCGCCGTAGTTGAGGACCATTGCCTGGACCGGTGCGACACCGATGTCGCGCATTTTGAGGCAAGCGGCGACGGTGAGGTTGGCTCCCGCCGAATCTCCCCCGATCGCCATTCGCGCGCTGTCCACGCCAAGCCCATCCGCCTGCGCGCGCAATGCCTCTACAGCGGCGACAATCTCATTGAGTGCGACCGGGAATTTCGCCTCGGGCGCAAGGCTGTAGTCGATGCCGATGACCGCGATCCCGGCGCGCTGCGCATATTCGCGCATCAGCCGGTCATGGGTGTCGACGCTGAACAATGCCCAGCCGCCGCCGTGGATATAGAGCATCGCTGCGAGCGTGCTTTCGTTGCTTGGCCGGTGGAGCCGCATCCGCAGGCCGTTCAGCTCGAAATTGCGCGTTTCGGCCATGACCGGGCCGCCGCTGCGCCAAGGCTCGCGGACCCGTTCGGCGACGGCGCGGCGTTCGGCGATCGTCATCTCGCCGTCGGGGGAGAATTTCGCGTAACCGGCGTTGATGCTGTCGACGAATGCGCCGATTTCGGGGTCGATCTGGCAAAGGCCTTCGGCTGAAATCGGTTCAGACATGGCGACTCCCCTGAACTGCCCCGTTGCCTGCGGCAAACTACGTTCTCCTCTATCCGCCAGGAGCCTTAGCGACGCGGCAGGTCGGGCCAATCATGGTACGTAAAGGGCCGAAAGCGCAATCGGCTGTTGCACATCGCTCGGTTTGGCCCCTACCAGATCATATGGACGAAACTATTCGGAACAGGCCATGAAGCACAGCGAGGGCGTGCTGGCGGTCGACCGACCGGTGGTCGCGCTGACCGACGAGTACGACAACGGTTTCATCGATCCGATGCA
This sequence comes from Novosphingobium sp. Chol11, assembly GCA_945906005.1. GTDB lineage: Bacteria > Pseudomonadota > Alphaproteobacteria > Sphingomonadales > Sphingomonadaceae > Novosphingobium. Next base: position 10,710 of record CAMDQY010000056.1, read on the forward strand.
CAGCCATGGCCACGTGCAGATCCTCTACGCATCGGCTGGCGTGATGTTGGTCACGACCCCCGAAACCAGCTTCGTCATCCCCCCGCAGCGGGCGGTGTGGTTGCCAGCAGGGGTGGAGCACGAGGTATCATGCCGGGGCTCGGTGTCGTTGCGAACACTCTACATCCGCGAGGCGCTCGTAGGCAGCGACAACAGCTGCCGTGTGTTTGAGGTTTCCAACTTCCTCAAGGCCATCATCCTTGAGGTCTCGACCTTCGATCCGCTCTACCCGATCGACGGTCGGGAGGGCGAGATCATCGGCTTGTTGCTTGCCGAAATCGACCGCATGCCCAATGCGCCCTATTGCGTGAACATGCCCAAAGACCGGCGACTTCTAAGGGTGTGCAACGAGATCATTGCCGATCCCTCAGACCCGCGCGACATCGACGATTGGGCGAGCCTTGCGGCCATGGGCAGGCGTACTTTCACCCGCGCGTTCAAGCACGAGACCGGCATGGGGCTGGCGGTCTGGCGCCAGCAGGTGCGGTTAATGGAAGCGCTTTCGCTCTTGGCATCGGGCGAATCGGTCACTCGCGTCGCCTACGAAGTCGGCTACGAAAGCCCCAGCGGGTTCAGTGCCATGTTCCGCCGCGCGTTTGGGGTCGCGCCGAGCCAATACCTGAGCGACTGAACGCGGCCCAATACGGAGCCGTCAGGCTGCCTGCTGATGCACCGCCGGATGCGGCAAGCGGAACAGCCGGGCACCGTTGAGGCCCACAATGTCGGCTTTTTCCTGCTCGCTGATGTCGATGCCGTCGAACAGGTGCGCGACGACTTCGCGCGACCTGGGGAAAGTGCCTTCGTGGTGAGGATAGTCCGATCCCCAGATCAGGCCGGTATGCCCGGTAACCGAGCGCGACATGATGCAGGCGCGGTCATACTGGAACGAGGCATAGACTTGCCGCTTGATGATCTCGCTGGGCTTCACTGAAAGCTTGGGGCGCACGAAAATGTCGTGGCCCTCGGCGACTTCGTCCATGCGCTCGGCGAGGCCAGCCAGCCATGATGCACCCGATTCCACGACCATGATCTTCGCGCCGGGAAACCGGTCGAGCGATCCGCCCGCGACGAGGTACATGATCGATTGGATCGCATCGCGCATCTGGTCGGTATAGTTGATGATCGCGCCGCCCGGGCCGCTCTCGGGGCGCAGATCGGGCCGCCCGGTCGCGGTGTGCAGCGTGAGCACCATGTCGAGCCGCTGCGCCGCGTCGAACACCGGGTCCCACGCCTCGCTGTTGTAGAGCGGCACGCCTTCGGGGATCTGGCTGGGCAGCATCGCGGCGGTGAAGCCTTTGGCCGCCAGCCGCTCCATCTCCGCCACGGTGTGGGCGAAGCTGCGCACCGGGAGCAGGCCGCAGCGTACGAAGCGTTCAAGGTGGCCGCCCAGGAACACGTCGTTCCAATCATTGTAGATCTGGGTCGAGGCGTATTCGGTCTCCTCGTCCTCGATCAGATAGTTGAGCATGCCGGTGGTCGGGAACACGATTTCCGCATCGATCCCTTCCAGTTCCAAGTCGGCGATGCGAGCATCGACATTAGTCGCACCTGCCTGATTGGGGCGACCATTGTTCGCCGGATCGTTCTCGTCGGTGGTAGTCTCGCGGCGCAACGGGAAGCGGTGCACCAGCTTCTCGCCGGCGTATGTCATGATATGACTATCGTCGCGCCTGGTGTGGATTCCGAACTTGCGAAGCCCCGCCGGAAGCCCCTCGGTGAACAGTTCCCTGGGCTCGCGAAGGTGGCCGTCGCCGCTGAATACAAAGCGTTGCATGATCGGTTCCTTTCCTACTTTCTGAGCTCGAAACCCGCGGCCTTGCGATCCCAGGTATCGGCAGTCACGCCGCGCTCGCGCAGCATGTATTTCTGGACCTTGTTGGTCGGGGTATAAGGCAGGCTATCGACGAATTCGATGTAGCGCGGCACGAAGTAATATGGCGCGTTGTCGTTGATATGGCGGGCAAGTTTCTCGGCAGTCACGCTCTGGCCGGGCTTGAGGATGACGTTGGCGGCAAGCTCGCTCTCCACGTCGAGTTCCTCGGACTTGATGCCGAACACCGCTACTTCATCGACCGCAGGATGGCTTCGGATCGACTGCTCGACTTCCATCGTCGAAATGTTGCGACCGGCGTAGCGGACCGCGTCTTTTTTGCGATCGACGAAATAGTAGTCGCCATCGGCGTCGCGTCGGCCAAGGTCGCCCATCTTGTACCAGCCGTCGGCGGTGAAGGCGTCTGCGGTCGCCTCGGGATTTTCGAAATAGCCTTCGAACATGATGTGCGGCTTCTTAGCCTTGAGCGCGAATTCGCCCACCTCGCCATCGGCAACGTCGTTGCCATCATCGTCGATCAGCCGCAGGTCGACGAGCGGCGTGACCTTGCCAAGAATGCCGGGCTTGGGGCAAGGCAGAATGGTCGGCTCGCGGCTGATCACGTTGCCGATCTCGCTCTGGCCGAAACCTTGCGCCAGCCGCTCGATCCCGAACCGCTTGGCGAACTGGGCGATGATGTCGTCGGGCATCGGCGTCATCCCTGCTGAACGCACCGGGTTGTCGGCATCGTCGGGACGCTCGGGCTGCTTCCATAGATAGATGTGCATGGCACCCA
>CAMDQY010000057.1 GCA_945906005.1 Novosphingobium sp. Chol11
CATTGAGGTCGCTGAGCGCGCCAAGCCGTTCGGCCTACATGTGGTGGATGCGCCGGTCAGCGGCGGTCCGCAGCGCACGCATGACGGCGAACTAACGATGCCGGTCGGCTGCGACGATCCGGACGTATTCGACGCGATCAAACCCGTGCTCGATGTCACTGGCAAGTTCGTGTACCGCATGGGCAAATTGGGCACCGGGCAAGTAACCAAACTTCTCAACAACCTCTACTACGCCGCCCATCTGGTCACCGCCCGCGACGAGGCGCAACTCGTCATGAAGCTAGGAATCGATGTCGAGGCGTCGGCGAAGATCTTGCCGACCTGCTCGGGCATGAGCGACGTGTTCCGCCAGAGCGCCATAGCGCCGGATCCGTTTCGTCCGGTCGGCCACCTTTATAACGGCGTTTGGACTCCGCGCGCCACAGGTGGTCAGGTGGATCTGATCCGCCAGGTGTTCAAGGCCCGCGGCATCGATATCGAGACGATGTTTCCAGCTACCCAAGCGCTGCTTGAAGAGTCGGAGCGCCGCGGTTTCACTTACGGAACGGTGGCCGACCCGCCGGGGGGCTAGACCTGATCACACCGCCGTCGCGCCGCCATCGATCACCATCGGGTGGCCGGTGACGAAGCCCGCCGCATCGCAGCACAGCCAGACCACCGCCTCGGCGATGTCCTCGGGAGTGCCGAAGCGGCCCATCGGGGTCATGGCTTCCACCACCTTGCGCATGTCCGGGTTCTCGACGAGCGGCGCGGTCATTGCTGTCGCGATCACGCCGGGGCACACCGCGTTGACCCTGATCCCCTGGGTGGCCCAGCGCAGCGCGGCATGGCGCGTCAGGCCGACGACACCGTGCTTGGCAGCGGTATAGGCGGGCTGCGCCGGATTGCCGACCAGTCCGTTGATCGAGGCGGTGTTGACGATCGCCCCGCCGCCCGCAGGCAGCATCACCCGTGCTTCCTCGCGCATGCAGCGCATCACGCCCGACAGGTTGACCGCGATGGCTCGCTCCCACACCGCGTCCTCGTACTCGTCGGCAGCGAGGCTGTTGATCCCGGCATTATTGAACGCGCAATCGAGCCTGCCGAACGCCGCAACGGTCGCATCGACCAGCGCGGCAATGTCGTCGCCATTGCCGACGTCGCAGCGGCAGAACTGCGCTTTGCCGCCCGCCGCCTCGATCATCGCGACGGTCTCCGCGCCGCCCGCCTCATTGACATCGCTCACCATCACGCTTGCGCCAGAGCGGGCGAAGGCAATCGCACTTGCCCTGCCGATGCCGCTGCCAGCGCCGGTGACAAGCGCGGCCCTGCCATCGAGACCATAGTGAATCATCGCAAAACTCCTCCCTCATATTTCTCGGCAAGCCCATCCAAGTTTGGCGGCAAAAGTCCACCGTCATGCTGAACTTGTTTCAGCATCCATTCCTGAATCACAAAAGACACGCTGATTGCAAGAAAGACCCTGAAACGAGTTCGGGGTGACGAAGATTGGACATGCTTGCCCAGTCCCTTGCAAATCGATCCGGCTTGGTGTAGTCCGGTTAATGTTACATTGTGTAACACAATGCGGGTCGGGCGTGAGCGCATAAGTCCGACCAGGCAGATTGAGGAGAGCGGGCGATGACAGGCACACTCGAAGGCATCAGGGTGCTCGACCTTTCGTGGGGCATTTCCGGGCCAATGGCCGGAATGATGCTCGCCGATCAGGGGGCGGATGTCGTCAAGATCGAGCCGCCGGGTGGCGATCCGTTTCGCGACAACGACCGTACCCGGCTTGGTTATCGCACCTGGCAGCGCGGCAAGCGCAGCGCCATTCTCGATCTCAAGCAAGCGCAGGACCTCGACACCTTCTTGACGCTGGCTACTCATGCCGATGTCCTAATCGAGAGCTTTTCGCCCGGCACGATGCAGCGCCTCGGCATCGATTACGACGCGCTGGCCGCGCTTAATCCCCGCCTCGTCTTCGCGAGCGTCACCGCATGGGGCAGCGACACCGCAGACGCCCAGCGACCAGGGTATGACCTGCTGGTCGCTGCGCGCTCGGGCCTCAACTGGGAACATCGCAGCTGGCCCGAAACCGGCAACATCCACATGTCGGGCGGTGACGATCCGCTCGAAGGCTTGGAGACTCCGTGGGACTGGTTGCAAGGCCCGCCCCGCCCCGGTCCGATGACCACCGGCATGCCCGCGCCGAGCATGGGCGCGTTCTATGCGCTGATCTGCGGGATTGAGGCGGCGCTGGTGGCGCGCGAGACCACCGGACGCGGCCAGCACGTCGAAACCAGCCTCTTCCAGGGCGCCTGCGCCGCCGCGTTGATGGCGTGGCAGCGCACTGAGAATCCCAACGCCGAAGACTTCAACACCTGGATCAACTGCTCGCGCACGCCCAAGGGTCACTTCGAGTGCAAGGACGGTCGCTGGATCCATGCCTGGGTGCCCAACCCGCGCTTCATCATCGAGGCCTCCGAAGGCGATGTGATCGAGCATAATCCCGACCTTTCGGTGATGAACGATCCCAACCGCTTCGGCAGCGGGGTCGACGAGGCCTGGGTGATCGGCCACTACCAGCCGATCCTGATGGAACGCATGGCGAAGTTCGGCTGTGACGACTGGCTTTCAGCTGCCGCCGCCGCCGACGTGCCGATGCAGGAAGCGCGCTCACCTGAAACGGCGCTCGCCGATCCGGTCATGCTTGCCGATGGCTGCGTGCGCGAGATCGACGATCCTGAATATGGCCCGGTCCGGCAGGTTGGCCGCGTGATCGAAATGGAGAAGACGCAAGGCGAGGCTGGCGGCCCTGCCCCTAAGGCCGGTCAGCACACTGCCGAAATCAAGGCCGAGGCGCAGGCGTTGAAGGCACGCCCTGCCCCCACCGGTGGTTCTGGCTCGCTCAAGGCACCGCTTGCGGGCATTCGGGTGCTCGATCTTGGCCTTGCCATCGCCGGGCCGTTCGGTTGCCAGGTTCTGTCCGATCTCGGTGCCGACGTCATCAAGGTCAACGCGTTTTACGACACCTACTGGCACAAGAATCACATCGCCTACACCTCGAACCGGGGCAAACGCTCGGTTGCGCTCAATCTCAAGGACCCGCGCGCGATGGAGGTGCTGCACGATCTGGTGAAGACCGCCGACGTGGTCCAGCACAACATGCGCTACGACGCGGCGATACGGCTCGGGGTCGATTACGAGAGCCTCAAGGCGATCAAGCCCGACCTGATCTACTGCCACACGCGTGGGCACGAGCGCGGCCCGCGCGAGAAGCTGCCCGGCAATGACCAGACCGGCGCCTGCCTTGCCGGCGTGCAATACGAGGACGGCGGCATGGCCGATGGCGGCAAGCCGCTGTGGTCGCTGACCTCGTTCGGCGATACCGGCAACGGCTTCCTCTCGGCGGTCGCGATTATGCAGGCGCTCTACCACAAGGCCAAGTCCGGCGAGGGCCAGTTCGTCTCCACCGCGATCGTCTATGCGCAGTTGCTAAACGTCTCGCATGTCCTCGCGCGGCCCGATGGTTCGGGCTTCGAGCGGCCCCGGCTCGACAAGGACCAGCGCGGCATGGCAGCACTCGACAGCCTCTACGAGACGGCAGACGGGTGGCTGGCGCTGGTCGCCGCAACCGATGGGCAATGGCTGGCATTGAAGGGCGTGCTGGGCCTTGCCGCGCTCGATGATACCATGTTCGCTGACGCGAAAGCACGGCACACCAACGACAAGGCGCTGCGCAAGCTTCTGCAGGAGCAGTTCCTCACAAAACCCGCCGCGCAATGGTTCGCCGCGCTCGACAAGGCAGGCGTTCCGGTCGAGATCAGCAATCCCGAGTTCGGCCGGCACATCCATGACGATGCCGATTTCCGCCGCCGCAACTGGACCGTCGGTTATCAGCACGAGCTGGTCGGCATGTTCGAGCAGATGGGCCTCGCCTTCGACTTTTCCGATACGCCCGCTGTCGTCCAGCGCCCGCCGCTGGTGGTCGGTGAATGCACCCGCGAGGTGCTGCGCGAGCTCGGCTATTCGCACGAGAAGATCGACGAACTGCACGAGGAGAAAGTCGCGGGCGTGTGGAATCCCGGCGAGCCAATGCTCAGCGGACCGCGCAAGTTCATGGGCTATAAGCAGGCCGAGGAAAAGACCGTGGCCGAAAGCGCGACCGAGCCGGGCTCGCCTGCCACTCAACCTACCGTTGCGGGGAAATGACCATGAGCGAGCAAAGGCACTCGAAGCGGCTCGATCCGATGTCGACCCGCAATACCGACTGGTTCTGGGAGGAGGCAGCCGAGGGTCGCCTTTCGATCCAAAAGTGCGGGCAATGCGGCGCGCTGCATCATCCGCCCCGCCCGATCTGCCCGGAATGCCACTCGGCAGACCGGGAGCTCACGCCGATGTCAGGGCGCGGCACGATCTACAGCTTCATGCGCGTGTCCTATCCGCCGCCAATCGGCTTCGATGAGCCACCGCTGATCGCGCTGGTCGAGTTGGAGGAAGGCGGTATTCGTCTGATCACCAATATCGTCGACGCCAGCCTTGAAGATCTGGCGAACGACGCGCCGGTGATCGTCGATTTCGAGAAGACCGCCAAGGGCAGGAGCCTGCCGGTATTCCGGCTGGCCGCGAAAGGGGGCGGGGCATGACCAATTTGATGACACAGTGCGCCATCGCGGGCATCGGCCAGACCGAGTTCTCCACCAATTCGGGCCGCAGCGAGTTGCGCGTCGCCTGCGATGCAATCCTCGCCGCGCTCGCCGATGCGGGCCTGACCGCGAAAGACATCGACGGGATCGTCACTTACACCATCGACAACAACGACGAGGTCTCGCTGCAGCGCGCTCTCGGCATCGAGGATGTCAAGTATTCGGTGAGGCTGCCATTGGGCGGCGGCGGTTCGGCGGCGACGATCCATCACGCCTGCGCCGCCATCGCCTCGGGCGCGGCGAGTACGGTGGTGATCTGGCGGGCGATGAACGAGCGGTCCGAATACCGTTTCGGTCAACCCAAGGAAGCGCCCAGCGGATCGCGCATCAACGACATGACCTTCACGATCTGGGGCATACCTTACGGCCTCCAGTTTCCCGGCGCGTGCTCGGCGTTGGGCTTCCAGCGATACATGCACAAGTACGGCGTCACCAACGAGGACCTGGGCCACATCGTCGTCCAGCAGCGCACCTATGCGTCAACCAATCCTCTGGCGCGGTTCTATGGCAAGCCGATCACGCTGGACGATCACCAGAACTCGAAATGGATCGCCGAACCGGTGCTGCGCCTGTTCGACTGCTGCCAGGAAAGCGACGGCGGCGTCGCGCTGATCGTCACCAGCCGCGAACGTGCGCGCGACATGAAGGGCGAGCATGTCCGCATTCTCGGCAGCGCGTTTTCGATGCCGGGCAACACCGAGCCGCTCACCAGCTATTACACCCAGGATCCGATCATCATGCGCGAGGCGGAAATCGTTGCCGGACGGCTCTACGAGGTGGCTGGCGTCGGCCCCAAGGACATCGACGTGGCGCTGCTCTACGACGCTTTCTCGCCCGAAGTGGTGCGCCAGCTTGAGGCGTTCCGGTTCTGCGGGCCGGGCGAGGCGATCGATTTCGTGAAGTCAGGGGCAATCGCGCTCGACGGCGAACTGCCGCTCAACACCAACGGCGGGCTGATCGGCGAGGCCTATATCCACGGCCTCAACATGGTGACCGAAGGCGTACGCCAGTTACGCGGGCAGGCCGCGAACCAGCGCGAGGGCGCTGAGCTGGTGCTGTTCTCATCTGGCAACGGCGCATTGATCCTCGCCAAGGACTGAACTCTTTAATTCAACCGTTTAATATGAAAGGGTAATCATGAACGTCCAGAGCAAGATCGAGCTGCCCGAAAAGCTCGTTTCCGTCGATAGCCATGTGTTCTTCACCGACGAGTGGGTGACCGCCCGCCTGCCCGAGCGGCTGCGCGAAACCTACATCAATGCCAATCGCCAGTTTCGCGAAGACGGCGTCAAGGCGCGCGGCGGCTGGGAACCCAACATCAACGACCTGTTCGACGAGGTCGCCTGGTCCGACCCCGGCCATTTCGATCCGCACGAAAAGCTGAAGTCGATGGACAAGGACGGCGTCTGGTCCGAAGTGATCTTCCCCGAGGTTGGCGCGGCCAAGGTCTGCTCGCCCAAGTATTGCGGCGACGACTGGAAGGAGATCCTGTCGGGCTATAACGACGCCATGGCGGACTTTGCCTCGGTCGATACCGACCGGCTGTGGACCGCTTACCAATTGCTGCCGTTCGACATCGACTGGTCGGTCAAGGAAGTGGAGCGTCTCGCCGCACGCGGTGCGCGCTGCATCCAGCTGCCACCGTTCCCCAGCGAAGTCGGCCTCAAGGACTATTTCGACACCGTCTACGACAAGCTGTGGGGCGCGTGCCAGGAAATGGGCATCACCGTGCTCAACCACCTCGACACCAACAACCAGTACATGGACCTGATCAAGCGCGATCCGACCGAGCAGCGCGCCGTGGCGATGGGAATGCCGCCGTTCCAGATGGCCGAGACAATCAGCCTGTGGATACTTCCCGGAACGCTCGAGCGCTTCCCCAAGCTCAAGGTCGTGTTCGTCGAGCCGGGGCTTGGCTGGCTGCCGTTCCTGTTCGACGTGATCCTCGACGGGCGCATCAAGCAGGGCCACTACAAGTTTCCGCAATTGTCGATGCTGCCGAGCGAGTATTTCCAGCGCCAGATGGGCGCAACCTTCATGTACGAGCCTCACGGGCTCAAAGTCGCCTACGAATATTTCGGCCCCGACTCACTGATGTGGTCGACGGATTTCCCGCATCCGGCGACCTCGTGGCCGAACTCGATCGATCACATCGACAAGCAGTTCACCGCGGCCAATATTCACGGCGAGGATCGCATGAAGATCCTCGGCGGCAACGGCTTGCGTCTGTTCGGCGGAGGCTAATCCAGCGACCATCGAACGATGACGACGACAGCCTTGGACAGCGGCGTGCGCCGCATCGAATGCACCGTCCCGGCAGGAGAAATCTTGCCTGGCGAGCATTTCGACATCAGCCTGCGCGTGGTGCTGCCGTCAGACGGCATGACGATCGCGCCGGCCGCGTTCTACTGCCTGGTCGGCGGACAGACGAACCTGAGCTTCTTTGACCTTGGCGACGAAGATGACCGCCGTTTCAGCATGGCCGAAGCGCTGGCGCAACGCGGCCATATAGTGGTGCTGGCCGATCACCCCGGCATTGGCCGCTCGAGCATGCCGCGCGACGAGTGGGCGCTTACACCCGACCTGTTGATCAAGGCGCACATTGCGGCGGCACGCACCGCCATGGGCAACCTGCTCGAAGGCTCGCTGGTGCCCGGTCTCGATCCCATGCCCAACCTTCTCCCGGTGGGGCTCGGCCACTCGATGGGCTCGGTGATCATGATCGACGTGCAGGCTGCCCAGCCGATCTTCGCGGGGCTGGTGCTGCTTGGCTACGGCTCGGGCGGCCTGCCCCAGATCCTACCCCCCGATGCGATTGAGCATGCGCGCGATATCGACTGGCTGCGCACCTACCTGCCCGAACTGGCACGCGAGCGCTTCGGCACCGCGCGGCTCGATCCGCAAGTCGCCAAGGAGAAGCGGCGCGGCAGGGGACAGGGCAGCCCCTCGTTCCATTCGGGCAATGCCGACCCTGACGGCAAACACGCCCTGCGCGGCGCGGCGGCACCATTGCTCACCCAGCCGGGGCTATTCTCGATGTTCCCCGGCGTGAGCGACAAGCCCAGCGCGCAGATCGAAGTGCCGGTTCTTGTGGTCACCGGCACCCACGATTTCATCGAGGCCGGAGACGACCTGCGCGCACAATTCCCGGCCTGCACCAACTTCGAAATTTTCCGTCCCGAGGATGCCGGGCACAACCTGTTCATCTTCCCCTCGCGCACCGTCAGCTTCGCCCGGATCGCCGATTGGGCGCAGCAGTTGACGACACCGTAGTCCTCGCGCCCGGAACCGCGTAGTGTCGCAGTTCGTTGTAGGGATTATGCCGCGCGAGGGGACAATGACCGGACAACCGCCGAATACCAACCGGCCCAAACTCACGCTTCACGTGCCCGAACCTCCCTATCGGCCCGGTGACGCGGTTGATTATTCGTGGCTGGAGATTCCCGCGCCAGACGCGATCCCTCGCCCCGACGAGGCCGCCGATCCTGCCGCGATCCGCGAGCTTGCCTATGGGCTGATCCGGGTGCTCGACGACGAGGACAAGGCGGTGGGAAGCTGGAACCCCTCGCTCGATCCCGACACACTGCTCGCCATGCTGCGCAAGATGGCGCTGCTGCGCGCTTTCGACGAGCGGATGCATCGCCAACAGCGGCAGGGCAAGACCAGCTTCTACCTCAAGTCCACCGGCGAGGAAGCGGTGGCCGTCGCGCAAACCTTTGCACTCGACCGCCAGGACATGTGCTTCCCGTCCTACCGCCAGTCGGGCATCCTGTTCGCGCGCGACTATCCGATGGTCCCGATGATCAATCAGATATTCTCGAACGCCGCCGACCCGCTCAAAGGGCGGCAACTGCCAATCATGTATTCGGCAAAGGAATACGGTTTCTTCTCGATCTCGGGCAATCTTGCCACGCAGTACCCGCAGGCCGTCGGCTGGGCGATGGCTAGCGCCAGCAAGGGCGACGACCGGATCGCGGCGGCATGGTGCGGCGAAGGGTCGACCTCGGAAGGCGACTTTCATAACGCGCTGACCTTCGGCGCGGTCTACAACGCGCCTTGCGTGTTCAACGTGGTCAACAACCAGTTCGCGATTTCCAGCTTTTCCGGCTTTGCGGGATCGGAGCGCACGACTTTTGCCGCGCGCGGGATCGGCTATGGCATCCCGGCCCTGCGGGTCGATGGCAACGACGCGCTGGCAGTGTATTCGGCGACCCGCTGGGCGGCTGATCGCGCGCGCCTTGCGTTCGATCAATAAAGCGAACAGGATTCACACGCCGCACACGCATCACGTTCTTTAGCTACAACTTGAAATCAGAAGCCAGATTAAAATGAAACGTGCTTGTCGCATTAAGTTTCGGATAACGCGCGGTGGGAGATGAACCGAGATCACTGCGGGGCTGATCGCCGATACCTGCGTCCACGCCTTCCGGCGAAATGGGCACCTCCATCAACCCGATGATCTGAGTGTTTTTGGGCGCGGTGCGTTAGATTTTCCGTAATTTGGAGCCCCTTGAGGCTCCATAGTGCCGGTTTTCGGTGGCATTTCCGCCTTTCAGGCGCAGCTATCCCATCGCCGCCCGTCGCTCGTGGAAGATCAGGCGGTGCATATTGTAGGCGAGGTTGGCCAGTGTGATCTTGGCTTCGGCGCGCTTGATGCCGATGGTGCGGATGAATAGCCCCATTTGGTCTTTCTGCCGGGCGAAGACGTGTTCGACGCGGGCGCGGACCTTCGATTTGGCGGCGTTGGCGTGCGCGGTGCGCTCGGGCATCGGCTTGCCTCGCGGCTTCCTGCGATGGATGCGGCTGACCCGGCTCTGCCGCTTGAGCCATGCCTCGTTGGCCTGGCTGCGATAGGCGGTATCGGCCCAGACGTCCGAAGCGGTGTTGTCTCTGGTGACGACATCGCGCAGCATCCGCCCGTCGAACCGGGCGCCATCGGTGACCTTGCATTTGCGGATGAAGCCGAAGGTCCGGCAGATCGACACGCTGCTTTTATAGCCGAAGCTGGGGATGGCGATGTCGATCCCCGGCTTGCCGTTGGCCAATGGTTTTGCCTTGGCGAACTTCAGCGTCCAGCGCGCATCTGTGTCCTTCTGCGCCGCCCTGGCTGGCTCATCGGGCCAGATCTCACCGGCCGTCTTGCCAGCCTTGATCGCGTCTTTCTCAGGCACCGTGTTGCGCTGCTTGGGTGCAGCCACCAGCGTGGCATCGACGATCTGCCCTCCCATGGCGAGATAGCCGCGTTCCTTGAGCTGGCGGTCAAAATCGGCGAACACTGCGTCGAGTGCGCCAGCCTCGGTCAGCTTCTCGCGGAACAGCCGGATCGTGTTGGCATCGGGCGTCGGTGCGCCCAGATCGAAGCCTAGGAAGCGCAACCAGCTCAGTCGGTCCCGGATCAGATATTCCATCCGCGCATCAGCAACATTGTTCTGCGCGGCCAACACCAGAACCTTGAGCATCGCCACCGGATCATATGGCGGACGGCCACCCTTGGCCCCGTCGCCATAAGCCAGCGCAGCGTTCAGAACCGGGCGGAAAGCCTCGAAGTCGATAATCCGGCCCAGTTCCTCCAGCGGATCGCCGTGCGCCGACAACCGCTTCAGATGTTCCGATAATCCAAACAATCCCGCCTGACGCATTGCCGCCTCCCGTCAGGTCGAGTGAATCAAATCATCCGCAAAATGTCGAGAGGTTGATGGAGGTGCCCAAATCACTTCGCCCCGAAAATCCAACGCCAAACGGCAGGGCGTTTCCTCGACGGGGGCGACGCCATCGCGTCAAGGCGCAGATGAATTGATTTATTTTTCCTTAAGCGGAAAATAACCACGTCCGGTCAGACGGAAGTAACCACACGTAAACATATTGTAAACGCCGCGGTTCAATCGAGGCCAAAATCCAAATCATATCCGGGAGCGGAATAGCTCTTGGCATCGTGGTGATGCCTGGTGACCTGTGCGTGTTTGACGTAACTAGAGGATAATTCTATGAAACTTACATCGATACTCAAGATCGCAGCTAGTGCTGCTGTTCTCTTCGCAGGAACGGCAGCATTCGCGAAAAACGACGTTAGGCCCGGCGAGGCCGTCATCAAGGTCAGCGCCAAAAATCTACCCAGTTCAAATGCTTCAGAAAAAACCCAAGGACTGCCCAACGCCAATGGCGAAAAGCCAGGCAACGGCAACGGCTACGGACACTTCAAGGGCAACGGAAATGGGCACGGAAATGGGCACGGCCACGGTCACGATTCAGACCCCGAAAGCCCCTGACCGGCTCAGTCTGTCATTGCGGTCCGGGCTTGCGTGAAAATTCCACCACACGGTCGATGGTGGGATCAAGATCGCCGTTGCGCTCGCCGGGTGGCGGCAGACGATCCTCAGCCATGAGGTTGTCGCCTGCGTGCGGATCGATCAGGAATTCGCGCAGGCGACGGTGGAAATTGGCGATGGCGCGCTCCTGCATCGGATTGGTGCGCGCCGCCGCGAACCCGCTTGATCGCATGCCCTTCTGGACCCTGGGAATGTTGACGAAGTCCTGCTGGTAGATCAGCGGATAGTCGCCGTCTTCCGGGCGGGCGAACACCTGATGCTCCCATGCCGGCTGCTCGCCCGGCGCGAAGCGTTCGAGCGAATAGGTGTCCATAATGGTCTTCTCGAAGTCGTCGGGATGCGGACGGAAACGGTACCACAGCACAGACTCGACCGCAGGGTGCAGGAACACGGTATTGGGGAACACCGCCCAGTCGAACCCGGATTCGGCCATGTATTCGGGCGTAATGCCTTCGGGCCAGCCTGCGCCGCTCTCGATTGCGGCGGTGTAGATATTCTCGCCCCATTTCGCGAGCACGTCCTCGGGCGGTGTGTCCGCTGGTAGCTCGCGCAGCTTCTGGATCGCCTGATAGCCGCGCTCGGTCTGCATCGAGGCGAGGTCGTGCTTGAACTGCTTGCCATATTCGTAAAGGTACTCGCGAAAATCGCCCACTTCCTGCGGATCGAGCCGTTCGGACCGCCCGAGCGGCAGGCCGGTCGCGAATTCGTAGCTCATCCAGCCGTGCCGCCCCATGCCCCTGCTGGTCGAATAGTCGCGGGTATATGTCAGCATCTGCCGGTGCGTGGTCTGGACGTGGTAGAACTCCATGAAGGCTTCCATGGTGGTCTTCCAGTTGGCCTCGACCGTGGTGGTCTTGTACCAGGCGAGGCGCAGCTTATCGAACTCGTGGAGCGCGCAGCGCGACGCCATCGGTTCGAGAAATTCCATCAACGGCTGGCAGTCCGGGTCCAGATTGATCCACACCCAGCCGCCCCACATTCCGACCTGAATGTGCTTCAGGTCCGTTTCGCCCGGCTTGAGGCATTTGCCCCAGTCGGCCGGGTCGACCACTTCGATGTTGGCCCCGTCGAGGCCGAAGCGCCAGCCATGGAACGGGCACAGAAACTCGCGGACATGGCCTGTCCCTTCGACGAGCAAGGTGCCGCGATGCGGGCAGACATTGTGCATGGCGGCAACGTCGGCCTCGCCCTCGCCGGTGCGCACGACGATGATCGATTCGGTGAGAATTTCGTAGACGACGAACTGGCCGATCTCCTCGATTTCCTCCAGACGGCACGCCTGCTGCCAGACTTTCGGCCATAGATTGCGCGCTTCCAGTGCCGCAAATTCAGGATCGAGATAGTCGGCGAGCGGGATCAGGTCGTCGCGCACCTCATCGACGGGATAGGCCGGCTCGGTCATGGTCACTCTCCTGCCGTGGCGGGTTGGGTGAATTCCAGCACGTCGACAAAGCCGCCATCGCGCGCAGCGGACACCAGATCGAGATATTCGTGCGGGCCGCCGCCGAAAGGCGTGTTGAGCTCGAATTCCGGGCGCGCCTGCCCTTCGCCGCTGAAATAGCCCGGTGTGCAGGCTTGAAGGAACGCCTTGCGCGCGCCGCTCAGTTCGACGATCCGGTCCACCCACGCATTCTCGGCCTCGGCACTCGGTTCGACCGTGGCAACGCCATAGTTCAGACAATGGGCGATGACCGCCGCAATATAACGCGTCTGTGCATCGGCGATGTGCATGTAGTTGATCGAGACGCCCGACTGCAGCAGGCTCATCACGAAGAAGTTGGGAAAGCCACGCGTCTGCATGCCCCACAAGGTGCGCGCACCGCGCGACCAGTGCGTATCGAGCGAAAGGCCGTCGCGGCCGGTAATCGCAAAGCCCGCCTCGCGGGTGTAGCTGGTCATGAAATCGAAGCCGGTGGCGAACACGAGCAGGTCGACCGGATATTCCTTGCCATCGACGACCACGCCAGTTGGCGTGATCCGCTCGACCCCCTGCCCGCCGGTATCGACGAGGGTTACGTTGGGCCGGTTGAAGGTCTGCAGGTAATCGTCGCTGAAGCCTGGCCGCTTGCAGAAGTAGTGATACCAGGGCTTGAGCGCCTCGGCGGTGGCGCTGTCCTGCACCTCGGCGTCGATACGCTGGCGCACCTTGTCCATCTTGAGCATTTCGGCGCGAAGCATTTCCTGCGGATCGCCCGAGGCCACCTTGCCGCCGGCGACCGCGGTCGGCTCCCCCAGAAGATTGGTCCAGCTATCGCAGACGAGGTCCTCGCCCTTCTGGATGCCCGAGGTCCAGTTGGTGAAGTTCTCCACCCGCTGCTGCCA
>CAMDQY010000058.1 GCA_945906005.1 Novosphingobium sp. Chol11
CACGACGCAGCCGAGCGCCAGCGCGAACATGCGGTTGGGGATGTCGCAAATGTCGGCCTTGCCGATGACGTAGCCTCCGCCGTGGATATGCAGGATGGCGGGACGCCGGGCCGCGACTTTGCCGGGCGGCGAATAGATCAGCACCCGCACATCGGGAGCGCCGGCCGGGCCGGGAATGGTGCGGTCCTCGACTTTCGCATGTTCGAGCCCTGCCGGCATCGGCGGTAGCTCGCGGTCCATGAACCCGGCGCGTATCTCGTCGAGGCCGTTTTCGAAATCCATGTTGGGGAACAATTCGATCGCCGCCGAAAGCTCGGGCGCGACGAGGTGGATGGTCGATTGCTGGCCTTGCGAAGTCATATCTTTTCTCTCCCGGGATTCGTTTTCCCGCCTTTCATGTCCGCTAATTCGCAGGGCGGCAAGCGCCTGTTGGCGTCCCTTCGCTGTCAATACGTGTCTTTGCCTAGGCTCGCGCACTGTCGCAGCGAGGCACGCCGTGCGTGAAACCGGCTGGAAGGGGCTTCTCGCGGGCAAGGAACGCGCTATCATGGCGCGATGAATGTCACCGTCCGCGATCCCCGCCGCGATCGTATCCTGCAACGCTTTGCCGAGCTGTGCGCCGCCAGCGGCCCTGCCGATCAGGCCAGGCGCTTGCGCGAGGCGTTGGCACTGACGAGAGCAACCCGCGCCCGCGACATGATCGAGGTGATGATCGCGGCCGGCGCTTTCGAGAGCGGCGCGCTCGCCGTGATTGGAGCCGATGCAACCTGGATCGTTTCAAAGGGGGGCACCGGGCGCTGTCTTGCCAGCATTGTCCTGCCCGGCATGAGCGAGGAAGTGAGCGCCGAAGCCGCCAGCCCCGCGCTCGCGCTGCTTGCCGCCTGGGCCAAGGCGGCATTGGTGAGCGTTAGCAGGCCAGCTGCCGATCAGGCGCTGCCTGCGCGGCCCGCCGGCACCCTGCTGCACTGACCGCGTCACACAATTACCGCACCAGTTCCGCCTCGATGGCGATGCGGATCGCCTCGGAAGTATGGTTCGCGCCCAGCTTGTTGAGCATGTTGGCACGGTGAATCTCGACCGTGCGGGGGCTGATCTCCAGCTTCTCGCCGATCTTGCGGTTGGACAGTCCCGAGGCGACGCAATCGAGCACTTCGCGCTCGCGTTCGGTCAGCTTTTCTATCCGACCGCGCGCTACCGCCTCGCGCATACGGGCATTGCCCAATCCTTCGGCGTTGTCCTCCAGCCGTTCGAGCGAGGCGAGCACCGCATCGGGCGAAAACGGCCAGATGATATAGTCGACCGCGCCGTCGAGCATTGCCCGCACGATCCGCGATGGGATCGGCTCTTCGGCGAAAGCGACGATTGGATACCATTCGCCGTGTTGCGCTATCCGGGCGATGAGATCGGCGACGCTGCCCCCGCTTTCATGGATGACCACGGTGCCGCTGCGCGGCCAGCTCTGTGCGAGCTCGGCCATGGTTTCGAGCGGTTCGACATGGATGCCGTGGCTGGACAGAGAATGGCTGAGCGTGGCGCGGCGGCGAGATTCGCCATCGACAAGAATGAGCGTGTGAGCCTGTTGCACGGGTAATCTCCCTATGGATTTCGCCTAAGGAGTTATTCGCAATCTGCCTGGGGTTGCGCGCTACGACCGGTCCGGAACCGACCAAATCGCGGGCTGGAAATTGGCCCAGTGAAGCTGTCAGGGGCGGCGAGCCTCAAGTTGACGAGCGACGAGGTTTGCTCCGGTTCGGAGCGATCTCAGTTGCCGGTCGGCTGCGCGAGATCGACCAGCATGCTCGTGGTGAGCACTTGCGGCAGCTGTTGGGGCAGACCGCGGACTTCCGGATACCACAGATAGTAGGGCACGCCCGCCGCGCCGTGGGCCGTGAGAAAGCGAGTGATTTCCGGATCGCGCCGGGTCCAGTCGCCGCGCAGCACGACGACGCCTGCCTTGCGGAAGGCCGCCGCGGTCGCCTCGCGCTCGATCGCAGTGCGCTCGTTGACCTTGCAGGTGATGCACCAGTCCGCCGTCATCCACACGAACACCGGCTTGCGCGAGGCGCGCGCTGCGGCGAGGCGGGCCTCGCTGAACGGCTGGGCAGCAAGGATGGACTCGATCTGATCGCTTGGCGGTGACGGTGAAGGAAGCACAAGAATTGACGCAAGAAAGGCTGCAACAGCTGCAATCGCATGATGCTTTGTGCTTTTGCCTTTTCTCTGCGCGCTTCCGAGCCATGCCAGAACGGCGACGAATAGGATTACGGCGAACCCGGCAAAGAATGCAAATCGCTCTCCACCAATCCGGCTCGTCAGCCACAGCAGCACCAGCGCCGTCAATCCCATCGGCAGCGCCATCCAGCGCCGAAATGCCACCATCCATGCGCCCGGCTTAGGCAGCAGTCGGCGCAGCGCGGGCACCAGGGCAAGCGCGAGAAACGGCAGCGCGAGGCCCAGCCCGAGCGCGGCGAACAGCATGAGCGCGGGCAATTGCGGCAAAAGCAGCGCAGCGCCCATCGCCGCGGCCATGAACGGGCCGGTGCAAGGCGTCGCCACGAAAGCCGCGAGCAGGCCGGTGGCGAACGCGCCGCGCGCTCCATGGTCGCCTGACAGGCCCGGCAGCGCCAGTTCGAAAAGGCCAAGGAAATTGGCGGTGAGCGCTACGGTCAGCAGCAGCAGCCCAGCCACGACCAGCGGTTCCTGCAACTGGAATGCCCAGCCGATCTCCTCGCCTGCCGCGCGCAGGGCGAGCAGCAGCCCGCCTAGCGCAAGGCAGGCGGCGACGACGCCTGCCGTATAGGCCAGCCCTTCGCGCCTGGCCTGTGCCTCGCCCTCGCCCGCGCGGACGAGGCTCATCGCCTTGAGGCTGAGGATCGGGAAGACGCAAGGCATCAGGTTGAGCAGCAGGCCGCCCAGCAGCGCGCCCGCAAGGAGCAGCGGCAGCATCGTGCTCGCCGCCTTGTTAAGCGGCGCTCCGGCTGGCGGCACTTCGCCCGGCAAGGCCGTGAACGCCAAGCCCAGGCCGCTCGGACCCAGCCTCAGCACACCCTCGATGGTTTCGGGTGAGGCGGGGACCGTCGCTGGTCGCCGCAGTTCGACGACCAACGTGTCGCCATTGCGGCTGAAGCTCTGCGGCGTGGCATAGTCGATCGCGCGGTCGCGTGCGACGAACAGATGCGGATCGTCGAGCGCGAGGCTGGCGGGCAGCGGCACAGCGAGGCGAAGGGTCTTGCCAGCCAGCGCAAAGCGCGCCGGCGAAGCGAGCGGGGCGGGAAGCCGCGCGCGCCATTGGTCGAATCGGGGATCGCGCTTTCCATCGGCCGCGATGTGCAACCGTGTTGTCATCCGGCCCTGTTCGGGTACGCAAACCTCGTCGGTGCAGGCGAGCCACTGTGCATCGAGCGTGATCGGCACCGTGCTGCCTGCCTTCGCGTCTGAAGGCACTTTGAGCGGCACAAGCACCGCATAGTCGCCCTTGTAGACGTGGTTCATCAGCCCCGAGATCAGCAGCGTATCGGGCACCGGGTACTGCGGCTCGCCCGCCGCGAAGCCCTTCGGCAGCGTCCAGTCGAGGCTCATGCCGAGGCCCGCGTCGCCGGGATTGAGCCAGTAGCCATGCCAGCCCGGTTTCGGGCGCATGTGGATCGCCAGAGTGACGGTCTGACCGGGCTGTACTGGTCCCTCGACTACCAGCGAGGCCGCGATATTCGTCGGTTTCGCCTGTGCAGCGAGCGGAGACAGCCACAGCACGGCAAGCGCGACAAGACCTGCCGCGCAAAGTCGCCCAACGCGGCGAAGGAATCTCGACATCGCTGCCATACGCGGCGATATAGAGCGATATGAGTCATTCCACACCCTCTGAAACGCTGGCTGAAAAACGCGACCTACTGATCCTCGGTGGCGGGCTTGTCGGCATGACGCTGGCGCTCGCCGCCGCGCGCTCAGGAATGACCAGCCACGTGGTCGAACGCGGCGATCCGGCAGAGCTTACCTCGGAGAGTACAGACGGGCGCGCCTCGGCAATTTCGACCGCGAGCTGGAACCTGTTTGGCAACGTCGGCGTCGCCGATGCGCTTGAGCCGCTTGGCTGCCCGATCGAATCTATCGCCGTAACCGACGGAATGAAGCCGGGCCGGATCGACTTTCGCCCCAAGCCCGACGAAGGATCGCTGGGCCGCATGTTCGCCAACCGCGATCTGCGGCTTGCGCTGTTCGCTGCGGCGGAAGGCAACGATGCGATCGCCTGGCATACCAGGGCGGAGGTGGTCTCGCGCGAGCGTGGAGCGCATGGCGTTTCGGTCACGCTAGGCACCGGACAGGTGCTGCGCGCCAGCCTGATGGTCGCTGCCGAAGGCCGCCAGTCGCCGACACGCGACGAAGCCGGGTTTTCGCTCGCGAAGTGGGACTACAGCCACCGCGCCATCGTGACCGCACTGATCCACGAGAAGCCGCACGAGGGTGTCGCCTGGGAGATTTTCTATCCTGACGGACCGTTCGCGCTGCTGCCCTTGCTCGATCTGCCCGATGGTCGCCATCGCAGCGCGCTGGTCTGGACCGTGGCGGAAAAAGATGCTCCCGGCGTGCTCAAGCTGCCCGAGGCCATGTTCCTGAGTGAGGCCCATGCCAGGATGCATGGCATATTCGGCAAGGTCGAATTGGCCGCATCGCGCATGGGCTTTCCGCTGAAATTCCACCATTCGCGCAATCTCGCCGAGCATCGGCTGGCGCTGGTCGGCGATGCCGCACACGGGATGCACCCAATCGCCGGGCAGGGCTTGAACCTTGGCCTTCGCGATGTGGGCGCGCTGGTCGAAGTGCTGGCCGATGGCATGCGGCTGGGGCTGGAGCCGGGCGATGCGCAATTGCTTGCCCGTTACGAGAAGTGGCGCAGCCTCGATGCCTTCATGGCGATGTCAGTGACCGACGGACTGACGCGGCTGTTCGGCATTCCCGGCAAGTTGCCGAGCGCAGCGCGGCGGCTGGGCATGGGCGCAGTGCAGCGCATGCCCGCATTGAAGCGCTTCTTCATGGACGAGGCACGCGGCATGTCGGGCAAGCTTCCCGAACTGCTGCGAAGCTGATCGCTACTTCAGTCGCGCTTCCGGCGTGCCCATTGGCCTTGCCAGAGGGCTGGGCTGATCGACCCGGTTGCCCCGCCCATCCTGCAGGCGGCTCGGCTCCAGCATCGCCGTCGTCTCTAAGAGGTCGAGCGCATTCTGGACCAGTGCATAGCGCCGGGCATCGATCGTCCATTTGTCCGCAGCATCGGCGCCCGGCAGGCGCTGCACCTGCGCCACCGCCTCGTCGATCCGCCCGGCGCGCAGCATCATCCGCGCGCGTTCCACCGCAGCCTGCGGCCCGATCACCTCGCTGGGTTCGCGCCGGACCGTGAACAGGTTCGACAGGTCGGTAAGCGCCCGGTCGAGAAACGACGCGTCGGGCGCAGTCCCAGTCAGGTCCGGCGACAGCGCTTCGAGCCGCGCGGCAAGTTGGTCGACGGTGACGGGATCGCGCGAAAACACGATAACCGTGTTCACCGCGCGCGGCTGGGCATTGGCGAACCGCAGCCTGAGCTGGTCGGCGAGATAGCCAAGCCGCTCGCCCCGGTCGATCAACCGGCGGGTGGCAAAAGCAATCAACAGGCTCTCGGCACGCGCCACATTGCCCGAGGCGGCACTAGCCCGAAGGTCGATGCGCGAAAGCCGATCCTCGATCATGGCGAGACGCGCCTCGACATCGCCGACTTCTGCAAGTTTGGCTGTCTCGGACGCGGTTGAGCGGGCGGCATCGGTGCCAGGCGAAAGCGCCGAGCGCGCAGCCATCGGTGGCGAACTACGCTCTACCAGGCCAAGATCCTCGAGATATCCGCGCGAGGCCACCCAGACGGTGCCTGCCACGCCAAGTGCGAATGCCAGCAAGGCGAGCAACAGCGACCAACGTCCCGAGCGTAGGGGCGCGAGCGTGGTGACCGGCGGTGATGCTGCCTCGTCCTGAATCGGTTCCGCCATGCTCTCTCGTGTGTTCGGGGGCTTGTGCCCCAACGCTTCGTATTCCTTGCACATCTCGCAGGCCAAGGCCAGCAGCGCCGCCTCGTTCGGAAATGCAGCGGCTTGTACTGCGAGCCAGCCCAGCCCGGCGACCTCCGACACCCGCGGCCCGATCGTGGCAAGCGTGAGCTGCGACAGGTCGACCTGCTGCATTTCGCATTCGTCACGCAAGTGATGCGCCGCCTCGGCCGAGTGCAGCGCGATCACTGCTGGCTGGCGCAGCAAATCGGCCAGCGCGGGTGGCATGGTCAGCGGTTCGCTTGCGTAAACGATGCGCTCGACGATCGAAATGCCCGGCGGTGGATCGAGCTGGACGTGCGCCACGCCGGCAAGGCGCAGGAGAATTTTGTGCGCGGGGTTGAAGCGGGCCAGCACCTGTTGCAAGCCGCCTTCTCCAGTCGACACCACGTGGAGCCCCGCCTCGCGGCACGCCGAAGCGGTTGCCTCGCCGACTGCATAGACGGGCTTCCCTGCGAGCGCGGCCAGTCCCTCGCCGCTATGGCGCACTGCATTTGCGCTGCCGACCAGAACCGCATCGAAGCTGTCCGGCTCGGGCATGTCCCAGGCAACCGGGCGAACCTCGAACAGCGGAAAACCGCGTGTATCGAGTCCTAGTTCATTGGCTGCTTTGACACTCGCATCGCAGCCCGGCTGTGGTCGGATAACGATGAGCGGGATCATCTCAAGTCCGCCTGAGGTCTTGCGAAATGGTCGGAGATCGCGGCGGGTGCCGCCTCGAGGAGGGCGGCTGCAAGCTGGGCGGGCGCGCCAGTGTCCGAGCTATAGAACTGGACGCTGCGCTCGATCCGTTCGGCTCCGTCAGGACTGAACAAGACCGCGCGCAACACCATTGCATCGCCACTGCAACGGGTCAGCACCGCGACCGGGCTGTGGCACGATCCGCCCAGCGCAGCGAGCAGCGCCCTTTCGGCGAGTACGGCACTGCGACTAGGCGCATGATCGATCCGGGCGAGCATGTTTTGCATCGCCGTGTCGTTGGCGCGGCACTCGATGGCAATGGCCGCTTGTCCGGGAGCAGGCAGCCACTCATCGGCGTCCAACGGGCGGCCGGTGCCGGTCTCGCCGAGCCGGTTCAATCCGGCTATGGCGAGGAAGGTCGCGTCGACTTCGCCTGCCGCCAGCTTGGCGAGGCGGGTGGCGACATTGCCCCGGATCGGAACCACCCGGCAATCGGGCCGGGCGTGGAGGAGCTGCGCGGCGCGGCGCGGGGCGCTGGTGCCTACAATCGCGCCAGACGGCAATGCGGCAATCGAGGCCGCGCCCAGCAACACGTCGCGAACGTCCTCGCGCTCAAGCACGGCGGCAATGGCAATTTCGGCAGGGCGGAACGTCTCGACATCCTTGGCCGAATGGACCGCAAAATCAATCTCGCCCGCGATCAGCGCGGCGTCGAGCTCCTTGGTCCACAGCGCCTTGCCGCCGATCTCGGCGAGCGGACGGTCCTGCACCTTGTCGCCGCTGGCGCGCACCGCAACGATCTCGATGTGCCCGGTAGACAGTCCCGTCGCCGCACACAGACGATCCCGCGCCTCATGCGCCTGCGCCATGGCGAGCGGCGACATGCGGGTGCCGAGGCGGAACTTGGGGGGGGTCATGGCCTGCTTGTGCTAGTCGGCAATGTCTTTAATTGGAAGCGGGCATGGTAATCGTTCTGGGAATTGAATCGTCTTGCGACGAAACTGCGGCCGCGCTGGTGCGTTCCGACCGCACGGTGCTGGCGCAGCACATCGCCTCGCAGGACGATGCCCACCGCCCCTATGGCGGGGTCGTTCCCGAGATTGCCGCGCGCGCCCATGCCGAGCGTCTGACCCCGCTGATTGCAGCAACTCTGGCCGATGCCGGGATGACTTTGGCCCAGGTCGATGCCGTTGCCGCGACTGCCGGGCCGGGGCTGATCGGCGGGGTGATGGTCGGCCTCGTCACCGCCAAGGCGCTGGCCATGGCCTCAGACAAGCCGCTGCTGGCGATCAACCACCTTGAAGGCCACGCGCTGTCGCCGCGCCTTGCCGATCCCGACCTGCACTTTCCCTACATGCTGCTGCTGGTTTCGGGTGGGCATTGCCAGTTGCTGCTGGTCGAAGGCGTGGGCCGTTACAAACGCCTTGCCACGACCATCGACGATGCGTTGGGCGAAGCCTTCGACAAGTCGGCCAAGCTGCTCGGCCTGGGTTATCCGGGTGGTCCGGCGGTGGAGCGGCTTGCGGCCGAGGGCGATCCAAAAGCCGTGCCACTGCCGCGCCCGCTGCTGGGCAGCAAGGAGCCGCATTTCTCGTTCGCGGGGCTGAAAAGCGCGGTGCTGCGCGCCAAGCAATCGGGCGAGCATCGCGATGCCGACATCGCCGCCTCGTTCCAGCAGGCAGCGATCGATTGCCTGATCGACCGCACCCGCCGCGCCATTGCCAAGGCGGGGCCGGTGGAGGCGCTAGTCGTTGCGGGCGGGGTCGCGGCCAATGCAGCGATCCGAAAGGCGCTCGAAGCTCTGGCAGGTGAACATGGCCTTCGCTTCGTCGCGCCGCCGATGGCGCTGTGCACCGACAATGCCGCGATGATCGCCTGGGCGGGCATCGAACGGCTGGCACTGGGCCAGTCCGACCCGCTCGATTTCGTTGCCCGGCCGCGCTGGCCGCTCGATCCCGATGCCGCTCCGGCGCGCGGTGCAGGGGTCAAGGCATGACTGCGTCGGTCGGAATTGTCGGCGCAGGTGCCTGGGGCACAGCGCTGGCACAAGCACTGGCCAGCGACGGCAGCGAAGTGCTGCTCTGGGCGCGCGAGCCCGAACTGGTCGCGGAAATCAACGAGAGCCGCACCAACAGCGTGTTCCTGCCCTCCGCGCGGCTTGCCGATTCGGTGCGCGCGACCGGCCAGCTTGCCGAACTTGCCGCACTGCCGGTCTTGTTGGTGGTTGTGCCCGCGCAGTTCCTCGCCTCGGTGCTCGCCGACCTGCCCCAGGGCGAGCGCGATCTGGTGCTCTGCGCCAAGGGGATCGAGGCCGGGACGGGCCGCCCGATGACCTCGGTTGCCGCCGATGCCGCGCCGCATGCAATGCTTGCTGTGCTTTCCGGGCCGACCTTCGCGCACGAGGTCGCCGCCGGTCTGCCCACCGCCGTAACGCTCGCCTGTTCGGGCGGAGAGCAACAGTGGGACCGCCTCTCGCCCGCTATCGCCCGTCCGGCGCTCAGGCCGTATTATTCTGACGATCTGATCGGTGCGGAAGTCGGCGGCGCGGTCAAGAACGTGCTCGCCATCGCCTGCGGCGTGATCGAGGGGCTGGGCCTCGGCCAGAATGCGCGCGCGGCGCTGATCGCCCGCGGCTATGCCGAAATGCTGCGCTTCGGCCGGGCGAGGGGCGCACGCAGCGAGACGCTCGCGGGCCTGTGCGGCCTTGGCGACCTGGTCCTGACCTGCTCGTCCACCTCCAGCCGCAACTTCTCGCTTGGCAAGGCGCTGGGCGAGGGGATGAGCGCTAGCGAGGCGCTGGCTGGCAAGAACTCTGTCGCCGAAGGTGCGGCGACCGCGCCGGTGCTGGCAGGGATCGCGCAGGCCGAACAGATCGACATGCCAATTGTCGCGGCGGTGCATCGCCTGCTGGCGGGCGAGGTTTCGGCAGAGCAGGTGGCACGCGACCTCCTGTCCCGACCCTTGCGTGCCGAGCAGGAGCCCGGCGCTTGACCGAGAACACGGCGGGCGACGATATCGCCGCCATTGCCCGGGGTGGGCGGACCAATTTCCTCGGCTTCTTCCTGCGGCTCGCCGCGCGCATCCCGTTCCTGTTCATCGCCGGGCGCGCTGCTGCCTATGGCCCCGAGGCACTGGGCCGGTTCGCCTCGGCCCTGGTGGTGATCGAGCTGTCCGCGATGCTGTGCACTTTGGGCGAAAAGCGCGGCCTGGCGCAGCGCCTCGCCGATTCGGACGAGCATCCCGCCAATGTCGTTGCCGACGGGATGCTCGTTGCTCTGCTGACTTCGAGCGCGATGGCGCTGCTGTTCTGGCTGGTGCCGGCTCCGCTGTTTCCGAGCGGCAGCTACAGCGAGATCGACCAGCTGATGGTTCTCGCTATTCCGCCTTTGGCGCTGACCGAAATCTGGCTGGCCGCGCTCGCCTACCGGTTCAATATCGGCGCGAGCGTGCGTGCACGCGCCGTGGTTGAACCGTGGACGCTCTCGATCATGGCGGGCGCGATGATCTTCATTGCTCCGCAGAGCGGGCTTTCCGTCGCCTACATTGTCTCGATCTTCGCTTCGGCGCTGACCGCGCTGATACCGTTCATCAAGGCTTACGGAATGCCGATGGGCTGGCGGCCACGTCCGCGCGCGCTCGGGCGGCTCACACTGCGCAGCCTGCCGATCGCGGGGGCCGACGCGATCGAATGGGGCACGCGGCGCATCGACATCCTGATCCTGGGCTTCTTCGCCGCGCCTGCCGCTGTCGGCGTCTACTACGTCGCGCTGCAGCTCGCGAGCCTTCCGCAAAAGCTCAAGACCAGCTTCGAGCCGATCCTCGGTCCAGTCATCATCCGCCGCCTGAAGGAGCGCGACCTTCCCGCTATCGCGCGGCAGGTCTGCCAGGTTGGCTTCTGGATCATCGCCGCTCAAGCAGGGATCGCGCTCGCGCTTGGTATTCCGGGCGAGGGAGTGATGGGCCTCGTCGGTCCCGAATTCGTCGGCGGCACCGCCGCGCTGGTGCTGCTGCTCGCCGCCGAGGTTGTCGCTGCGACCGCCGTCGTCAGCGAGGCGGCGCTGATCTACATGGCGCGGGTGCGCAACGTGCTGGTCTCGCTCGCAACCATCACGTTGCAGGCGCTGCTAACGGTCGGCGGCATGCTGCTGGTCGAGCGCATGGGGCTGGGTGAGCTTTACCGTGCCGCCGCGGCGGCGCTGGCACTTGGTCTCGCGCTCGCGTTCGCTTCGCTGGTCAAGGCACGGATGCTCTCGCGGCTGCTTGGCGAGCCCGTTAACAACTGGCGCTGGACATTGATTTGGGCGGCGGGCCCTGCGGTGCTGGTCGGCTGGCTGGCGACTCGATTCCTGCCCGAATGGGCCGAATTGCTGTTCGGCATTCCGGCAATTCTGGGCACCTATGGCTGGCTGATCTGGAACCGGGGTTTCGGCCCGGAGGACCGGATTCTGTTCCGAAAAAACGCTGCGACATTGCCCGCAGATTAACGGTTCGTCGTATGTGTAGGGCGTTCAGTCGTCGTTCACCGCCACTTTGGCCATTTCCGTCGCGACCGAAGCGAAGGAGGGAATTGCCATGAAACCGACCAGACTTGTGGCCGCCTGTTGTCTAGCCGCGCTGATCGCGGGATGTGCAGCGCAGACCCAGTTGAGCAACAACCGATCCCGCGCTCCGGGTCTGGAGGAACAATCCGCGGCAGATGCCACTGGCCGCTCACAGTCATATCCATCTACTCCGTTGCCCCCTCCGCCGCCGCCTTCCCCGGCGAAAGTGCGCAGCGAAGCCATGGTCGCGGGAGCACGCGCACCATCGCCCGAGGCCATGCGCTATGCCTATCAGGTGCCGCCGGTCATGGTCGCGCAGGATCCGGGCCGCGAGCGCTACGACGGCAAGGAGGTCAGCCCGGTAAAGATCACGCGGGCAGAGCCGGTTTCCACCTTCTCGGTCGATGTCGATACCGGCTCCTATGCCAATACCCGCCGGTTCCTGACACAGGGCCAGATGCCTCCGCGCGACGCTGTGCGCACCGAAGAGCTGATCAACTACTTCCGCTACAATTATCCGCTGCCCGACAGCCGCGAGGCGCCGTTCTCGATCACCACCGATCTGGCCGCCAGCCCATGGAACCCGGACACGCAGCTAATGCGCATCGGCCTGCGCGGCTATGATCTGGCTCGCAAGGGCCGCCCGGCATCGAACCTGGTGTTCCTGGTCGACGTTTCGGGATCGATGTCGAGCGAGGACAAGTTGCCACTGGTCAAGGCCTCGCTTGCGGGCCTTGCTGGCCAGCTTGGCCCGAGGGACAAGGTCTCGATCGTGGTCTATGCCGGCGCCGCCGGGCTCGTGCTTCAGCCGACCAACAATGAAAGCGAGATCAGGGCCGCTCTTGACCGGTTGAGCGCGGGCGGTTCGACCGCGGGCGGGCTGGCTTGCAGCTTGCCTACAACATCGCGCGCGACAATTTCATCGAGGGCGGGGTAAACCGAATCCTCCTTGCCACCGATGGCGATTTCAACGTCGGCGTTTCGGACACCAAGGCGCTGATCGAGATGGTCGAGCGCGAGCGCGATGCGGGGATAACACTGACCACGCTGGGCTACGGCACCGGCAACTACAACGAAGCGATGATGGAGCAGATCGCCGATCACGGTAACGGCAACTATGCCTATATCGATTCGGCGCTGGAAGCGCGCAAGGTGCTCGGCGAGCAGATGGAAGCGACGCTGTTCACCATCGCCAAGGACGTGAAAATCCAGGTCGAGTTCAACCCGGCACTGGTCAGCCAGTATCGCCTGCTCGGCTACGAGAACCGGGCACTGCGCGAGGAGGACTTCGAAAACGACCTGGTCGATGCAGGAGACATCGGCGCTGGCCATCAGGTGACAGCGATCTATGAGATCGTGCCGGTGGGTGCGAAGGGCTGGATCGCTCCCAGAAGATACGAGGACGCCCTGCCCGAGGCAGCGCGCGGGCGTGGCGGCGAGCTTGCCAATGTCAAGCTGCGCTACAAGCTGCCCGACGGCAAGACCTCCCGCCTGATCGAGCGCCAGGTGCTGGCCAAACGTGGAGACATGGCGCGGCCCAGCGGCGATTTCGCCTTCGCCGCCGCTGTTGCCGCCTTCGGCCAGAATCTGCGCGGCGACGAGCTGATGAAAGGCTTCAGCCAGGCCGATGTCGCCGCGCTGGCGAATGGGCAGAACGACTTCTGGCGGCAGGAATTCCTGCGGCTGGTCGGCGTCGCCGGATCGCTGAAAGAAGGATAGGCCAAACCCGTCCCGAACAGGTTGAGCGAGGAGACGCACCCGGCTAGTCAGGTCCGGTGAAACCCCTTTCCCTCGCCACTTTCCTAGCGGGAGCTCTCGCAGTTGCCGGCCTCGGTCTTGCCGCGACCTGGCGTGACGGGCCAGCGCTCGTGTCCCGGCTCGCGTCCGATGCCGGGCGAGCGCGCGATGCGGTGGGCGGCAA
>CAMDQY010000059.1 GCA_945906005.1 Novosphingobium sp. Chol11
GTGCCGCAATGATGGATGGGCAGCGACACGACGCGGTCGCCCAGCTGCCAGTCGCCCGCCGCCTCTCCCAGTTCGCTAACGACGCCCGCAAATTCGTGCCCGAAGACGATCCCCGCCATTGCAGGGCTGCCCGATTCCTTCACATGAAGGTCGGAGCCGCAGATACCGACGCGCGCAACCTGCAAGCCCACTTCTCCGGTGCCGGGACGGGGACGCTCGATCTCGCGGATCGCGAGCGGTTCGCTGTTGCTGGTGAATACGGCTGCGCGCATGATTTTCTCTCCCGGTCAGGTTTGGGCCTAAGTTAGCGCGAGGCGAGCGCAGACGCCATCGCCGAAACGAAAAAGGGCCGCGATTGCTCGCGACCCTTTTCATTCGGTTGGATTAGGAATTAGTCGTCCTTGAGGAACGCCGGCACATGGTCGGGATCACCGCCGCCGCTGCCGCCGCCGTCACTACGCGGGCCACGATCACGGCCACCACCGCCGCCGCCGCTCCTGCCGCCACGATCGCCATCACGGCGCGGACGACGGTCACCACCACGATCACCACCACCACGGTCGCCGCGATCACCCCTCGGCTCGCGCGGTTCGCGCGGCGGGCGCGTGTCTTCCAGCTCCTCGCCGGTTTCCTGATCGACCAGACGCATCGACAGGCGGACCTTGCCGCGCTGGTCGATCTCGAGCACCTTGACCTTGACCGCTTGACCTTCGGAGACGGCATCGGTCGGCCTCTCGACCCGCTCGTTCTTCATCTCGGAGACGTGGACGAGGCCGTCCTTGCCGCCCATGAAGTTCACGAATGCGCCGAAATCGACGATGTTGACGACCTTGCCGTCGTAGACCTTACCGACTTCGGCTTCCTCGACGATGCCTGCAATCCAGGCCCGCGCTGCTTCGATCTGCGAAAGGTCGGACGAGCTGATCTTGATCAGACCCTCGTCGTCGATGTCAACCTTCGCACCGGTCTCGGCCACGATCTCGCGGATCACCTTGCCGCCGGTTCCGATAATGTCCCGGATCTTCGACTTGTCGATCTGCATCGTCTCGATGCGCGGGGCATGGGCAGACAACTCGGAGCGGGAAGAACCCAGCGCCTTGGTC
The DNA here is from genome assembly GCA_945906005.1 of Novosphingobium sp. Chol11. Taxonomy (GTDB): domain Bacteria; phylum Pseudomonadota; class Alphaproteobacteria; order Sphingomonadales; family Sphingomonadaceae; genus Novosphingobium. The sequence goes on from CAMDQY010000059.1 coordinate 1,104, forward strand.
ATCTCGCCCAGGATATGCGCGCGACCTTCCTTGGCCTGATTGAGCGCGGCCGAGAAGATTTCCTTGGTGATGCCGGCAACCTTGATGTCCATCTGCATCGTGGTGATGCCTTCGGAGGTTCCCGCCACCTTGAAGTCCATGTCGCCGAGGTGATCCTCGTCGCCAAGGATGTCGCTGAGCACGGTGAACTTTTCGCCTTCTAGGATTAGGCCCATCGCGATGCCCGAAACCGGCCGCGCGATCGGCACGCCCGCGTCCATCATCGACAGCGCGCCGCCACAGACCGTCGCCATCGAGCTCGAACCGTTGGATTCGGTGATGTCGGAGACCACGCGGATCGTATAGGGGAATTCTTCCTTGGTGGGCAACACCGCCTGAAGTGCGCGCCAGGCAAGCTTGCCGTGGCCGGTATCGCGCCGCGAAGGCGCACCGAAGCGGCCAACCTCGCCGACCGAATAGGGCGGGAAGTTATAGTGCAGCATGAAGTTCGAGTAGGAGAGACCCTCCAGCCCGTCGATCATCTGCTCGCTGTCCTTGGTGCCAAGGGTTGTGGTGCAGATCGCCTGCGTCTCGCCGCGTGTGAACAGCGATGAGCCATGGGTGCGCGGCAGGAAGCCGACCATCGCCTCGATAGGGCGAACCTGGGTATTGCTGCGGCCGTCGATGCGCGGCTCGCCCTTGATGATCGCGCCGCGAACGATGTCGGCCTCGACCTTCTTGACCGTCTTGATCGCGACCATCTGGGTCTGCGCGTCCTGGCTGGCGAAGGCCTCCTTGGCCTTGTCGCGCGCCGCGTTGAGCGCGTTCGAGCGGGCCGACTTGTCGGTCAGCTTGTAGGCAGCGGCAATATCCCAGGGTTCCTTGGCGGCCTGCTCGGCCAGGTCGATGATGAGGTTCACGACCTTCTTGATCTCGTCATGGGCAAAGATGACTGCACCCAGCATGACCTCTTCGGAAAGCTCGCGCGCCTGGCTTTCGACCATCATCACGGCATTACCGGTGGCAGCGACAATAAGGTCGAGCGCACCGGCAGCGGCAACGTCCTGCCTGGGATTGAGCGTGTATTCGCCTTCCTCGTAGCCCACGCGGCAAGCGCCGATCGGGCCCATGAACGGCACGCCCGAAATGGTGAGCGCGGCCGAAGCGGCGATCGTCGCCAGCACGTCAGGCTCGATCTCGCCATCATAGCTCATGACATGAGCGATGACATTGATCTCGTTGTAGAAGCCTTCGGGGAACAGCGGGCGCACAGGGCGATCGATCAGTCGGGAAACCAGCGTTTCCTTCTCGGTCGCGCCGCGTTCGCGCTTGAAGAAGCCGCCCGGAATGCGTCCGGCGGCGAAGAATTTTTCCTGATAGTGGACGGTCAGCGGGAAGAAGTCCTGCCCTTCCTTGACCGATTTGGCGGCGGTGACAGCGCACAGCACAACGGTTTCGCCATAGGTCGCCAGAACGGCACCATCGGCTTGACGGGCAATACGCCCGGTTTCCAGAGTGAGGGTTTTTCCACCCCACTCCATCGATACGGTTTTCACGTCGAACATGTTGGTTTTTTCCTGATACCCGCGCGGCCCTATTGCGGCGCAGGGTTTGCTTCCGGGGATTCCGTCCCGGTCCGGTATGGGGCCCCTCAGTGCCCCGTCTTGGTCGCATCGCTTAATGCGAAAAACCAGTTTTCCTTGGTTCCGCGCGATGCTCGGAGGCCCCTCGCCGGATTGCGAGGTTTGCCTTCTCTTGTGCGGTCGTATCGCGAAAAACGCGATACGACCGAATGCGAAAAACGGCCCGCAAAGGGGCCGTTTCCCGAAATTCTTACTTACGCAGACCCAGCTTCTGGATCAGCGAGTTGTAGCGCTCTACATCTTTCCTCTTGAGATAGTCGAGGAGCGAGCGGCGCTTGTTGACCATGGCCAGCAGGCCACGGCGCGAATGGTTGTCTTTGTGATGCAGCTTGAAATGGTCGGTCAGCTGGTTGATCCGTGTGGTCAGGATCGCGACCTGAACTTCGGGGCTGCCGGTATCGCCCTTGCCGCGGGCGTTGTCCGAAATGACTTCCTGCTTCTTATCTGCCGAAATCGACATGCATTGTTACTCCGCGACATCAGTTAGATTGAAACCCCTGACGACCCGGGCGAGACCGCCCGAAAGGTCGATGAGCGCAAGCGGAACACCGTCAGTCCGCGCCCAGTATTGACCGTCCGTCAGGGACATTCCCGATAGAACCCGGCCCTGTCGGACCGCCCTTGCCTGTTCGGGGTCGAGGTCAAGAGCCGGGATGTCGTCCAGCCCTGCCTCAAATGGCAAGAGGTGAGGTTCAAGTGGCGCGCCCTTCCCGATTTCGTTGAGAATGTCCAGCGAAATCGTCTGCGAGAGGCCGAAGGGACCGGCCTTGTTTCGCCTGAGATAGGTAACGCTGCCGCAAGTTCCAAGGGCATGAGCCAGATCGCGCGCCAGCGAGCGCACGTAGGTGCCTTTCGAAACTTCCGCGAGAAGCGAGACGGCGTCGGGATGTCCGTCACCGATTACCGTGAGCGAATGGATCGTCACGCGTCGGGTCGCAAGTTCCACCGTCTCGCCTGCCCGCGCCAGGTCATAGGCACGCTGGCCGTCGACCTTGAGCGCCGAATAGACCGGCGGAACCTGGCCGATCTCGCCGGTGAAGCGCGGCAACACGGCTTCGACCTGCGCCAGCGTGGGTCTCACATCGCTGGTAGCGACGCCCACACCTTCCAGATCGAGAGTATCTGTCTCTTCCCCGAAGCTCACGGTGAATTCATAGACCTTGCTCGCATCGAGCATCCGTCCCGCCAGCTTGGTCGCCTCGCCCAGCGCGATCGGCAGCACCCCGCTCGCGAGGGGATCGAGCGTGCCGCCATGACCCACCTTGACCTTGCCATGCCCTGCCTGCCGCAGGTTGCGCTTGACGGCGGCCACGGCCTGCGTCGAGCCAAGGCCAACCGGCTTGTCGAGAATTATCCAACCGTTCGGCACGCCTCAACCGCCCGCGACGAGCCGCGCAGCCTTGAGTATCTGCTCCTGCGCCCACTCGACCGGCGGCAGCACGAAGTTCTCGACAATGCCGAGACCGGGAAACAGCCATGGCAGGATAAGCAGTAACAGGAACAGCAGCGGCAATCCGAACGGGCGCAGCTTACCATAGGCGCGCGCCGCACCGTCGGGCAGCAGACCCTCGACGATGTGCGATCCGTCGAACGGCGGCAGCGGGATCAGGTTGAACAGCGCCAGGAACACATTGATTGAAATGAAGGTGAACAGCGCGAAGCCTAGGATCGAGAGCGGCTGGCCGACCTGCGCCTCTTCCGGAAGCACTAGTCCGACCAGCAGCGCACCGATCAGCGCAAGCACGAGATTGGTGGCCGGACCGGCTGCTGCGACAGCCATCATGCCAAAGCGAGGATTATTGAGCCGCCGCGCGTTCACCGGCACCGGCTTCGCCCAACCGAACACCGGCGCGCCGCTGAGCGCGAGAATGCCGGGCAGGATCACGGTGCCGATGGGATCGACATGGCGAAACGGATTGAGGGTCAGGCGTCGCTGCTGCTTGGCGGTGGGATCGCCGAGCATGTTCGCGACCCAGCCGTGAGCGACCTCGTGAAACACGATGGCGATCACGAGGCACGGGATCAGGATGATCGCCAGTAGGACGGTGTGGTTCATGGTGGCGCGCATGTGCGCTCAGCGGCTCGCCAGCGCAAGCAGCACTTCGGCGAGCGCGTGGGGCCGGGTGTTCTGCACCTGATGCGCGGCGTCGATGTGGACGGTCTCGTCACAGCGGAACCGCGCGGCGAAAATGCGCTGCCAGTGCGGCGTCAGCACCTGATCCTGCAGACACAGCACATAGGTGCAAGGCACCGAGGCGAGATGGTCGTAGCGCCACTGGGTCTCGGTATAGGCAATCTGCGGCCAATTGTCCTTTTCGAGCTTGTCGAGGAACGCATCCTGCTCGGGCCGGATCATGTCGTTGACGAACATGACACGAAACCGCTCGCGCATCGTGCAGTTCGGATCGCCGAACACCGAGGCCAGCGGCCCATCCGGATCCTGCTGGGTCTGCACCGCCATCATGTCGCCGATAGTATGGCCGTTTTCATGGGCGATGCACGAAACATAGACATGCCGAGCAAATGCGCCGGGCATGGCCAGTTCCAGCTTGGGAAGCACCTGCCCCGCCTGCGAATGACCGACCAGCAGCGGCTTGTCGAATCCGGAAGCGGCAATATCGGCGGAGAGTGCGGCCACGATGTCGTCGAAAGTCAGTCCGTCGGTGTCTCGCCCGCGCTTTGTGCCGCAACCGGGAATGTCGAGCGCGAGACAACGCGCGGTGCCGCCAGATTGCTGCGCCAGCGCCGCGATCGTCTCGTCCCAGATCCAGCCGCCCTGCCCGCCGCCGTGCTGGAATATGAAATCAGCCATCCGCATCTTCTCCCAGATCGCGCGAGACCCGCGGATCGGAGAGCAGCTTGTCGATCCTCTCGGCCTCGTCAAACGATTCGTCACCCCTGAACCGAAGCCTGGGCGCGAACTTTAGGCCGAGCCGCTGCGCCACCTCGCGCTGCAGGAACGCGGTATTCTGGCGAAGCGCCTTGACGACATCGTCTTCGGACGCACCAAGCAGGGGCTTGACGAAAACGGTCGCGTTCCTGAGGTCCGGTGACATGCGCACTTCGGTGACACTGACCGAATGCGCCGTCAGCGTATCGTCGTGCACTTCCTGACGGGTCAGTAGCTCGGACAATACATGGCGCACCCGCTCGCCCACCTTGAGGACGCGGACCGATTGCTGCTCGGGAGTGAATTGCTGGCGTGGCATGGCTAAAACTCATCCCCTCCCATTGACGGGAGAGGAGTTAATCACAGCGTCCGTTCGCGTTCCTCGACCTCGAACACCTCGAGCTGATCGCCCGGCTTGATGTCGTTGGTATCGGCCAGCACAACGCCGCATTCGAGCCCGGTGCGAACCTCGTCGATATCGTCCTTGAAGCGCCGCAGCGAGGCAATGACGGTCGCCGAAACGATGACATCGTCGCGGGTGAGACGCGCGAACAGACCCTTGCGGATCGCGCCCTCGACCACCAGCAGGCCAGCCGCCTTGTCCTTCTTGCCGGCAGGGAACACCTGCTTGACCTCGGCACGACCGACGACGTTCTCGACCTTCTCCGGTCCCCAGATGCCGATCATTTCGCGCGCGATTTCCTCGGTCAGCTCGTAGATCACGTCGTAATACAACATCCGCGTCTTGGTCTGCTCGATCTGCTCGCGCGCCTTGGCGTTGGGACGCACACCGAAGCCGACGATCGGCGCGCCCGAAGCGTTCGCCAGGGTGACGTCGCTTTCGGTGATCGCGCCGACGCCCGAATGGAGAATGCGCACCTTGATCTCGTCGTTCGAGAGGTTGTGCAGCGCATTGTTGATCGCCTCGACCGAACCCTGCACGTCGGCCTTGACCACCAGCGGGAACTCGATGACCTCGCTGTTGAGCCCGGCGAACATCGTGTCGAGATTGGCAGGCGCCATCGCGGTGCGCTTTTCGGTGGCCAATTCGTGACGGTATTGCGCCACTTCGCGTGCCCGCGCCTCGTTTTCGACCACGGTAAGTAGATCGCCTGCCATCGGCACGCCGCCAAGCCCGAGCACTTCGACCGGCATCGAAGGGCCGGCCTCGTTCACCTGCTTGCCGGTATCGTCGACCAGCGCGCGAACGCGCCCGCTCTGGGTGCCGACCACGAAGATGTCGCCGCGCCGCAGAGTGCCCCGGTTGACCAGCACGGTGGCAAGCGGACCCTTGCCCTTGTCGAGCTTGGCCTCGATCACGGTAGCTTCGGCATCGCGATCGGGATTGGATTTCAGTTCAAGCAGTTCGGCCTGAAGCATGATCTTTTCGATGAGCTCATCGATGCCCTTGCCGGTCTTGGCCGAAACCTCGACGTCCTGAACATCGCCAGACATTTCCTCGACCACGATCTCGTGTTCGAGCAGGCGCTCGCGCACGCGCTTGGGATTGGCGTCTTCCTTGTCGCACTTGTTGATAGCAACGATCATCGGCACGCCGGCGGCCTTGGTGTGACGGATCGCCTCGATGGTTTGCGGCATGATCCCGTCGTCGGCGGCAACCACCAGCACGACGATGTCGGTCACGTTTGCGCCGCGCGCGCGCATCTCGGTGAAGGCAGCGTGGCCCGGTGTATCGAGGAAGGTGAGCCGGTGATTGTTCTTCGTGGTGATCTGGTAGGCGCCGATATGCTGGGTGATGCCCCCAGCCTCGCCTTTCACCACGTCGGTGCCGCGCAAGGCGTCGAGCAGGCTGGTCTTGCCGTGATCGACATGGCCCATGATGGTGACGACCGGCGGACGCGACTTCAGCGTCTCGTCGGCATCGACATCGTCGCTGGTGTCGATATCGACGTCGCTTGCGGAAACGCGGGTGAGGTTATGGCCGAATTCCTCGACCAGCAGTTCGGCGGTGTCGGCGTCGATGGTCTGGTTGACCGTGACCATCATGCCCAGGTTGAACAGCGCCTTGACCAGGTCCGCGCCCTTTTCGGCCATGCGGTTGGCCAGTTCCTGCACGGTGATCGCCTCGGGCACGACAACGTCGCGGACCTGCTTTTCACGAGGGGCGGACTGCCCCGCAAAATGCGCACGGCGTTCCTTTTCGCGCGCACGCTTGAGCGCGGCGAGGCTGCGAGCGCGCGCGCCCTCGTCCTCGTTTAATGCGCGGGCGACAGTGAGCTTGCCCGACTGACGACGGTCATTGCGCTCTGCGCCACGGGCACCGCCGCGTTCCGGCTTCTTGGCGGTTGAGGCGTCCATGCGCTTCGGCGCAGCGGATTCTGGGCGCGTGATTTCTGGCCGGGCGACCGGCGTGAACCGGCGCGGCGAAGTCTGCGTATCTGCGGGCTGTTCGCCATCCAGAGCTTGAACATCGTCGGAAGCCACTTCAGGCTCGGTGACTTCGGTTGCGTCCTCGGTTGCTGGTTCGGCAGCAGGTTCGGCCGCTGGCCCGGCTTCATGGCTCTGCTCGGCGCGGCGACGCACTTCGTCGGCAGCGCGCTGCTTTGCCTCGACATCGCGGCGACCGGAATCCTCGAGCGAGGTAAGGCGGGCTTCCTCGGCCTCGCGCTGGAGCCGGGCAACGCGCTCCTGCGGGGTTTCGTCGGATGCCGAACGCCTTGGCGCAGGGGCAGGCGCGAGCGCGACCTCTTCGACAACCGACGCGGGCGCAATTTCTGCACCCTCGCCGCCCGGCTTGAGGATCTTGCGGCGCTTGACCTCGACCACGACCTTGTTGGTCCGGCCATGGCTGAAGGTCTGCTTGACCTCACCGGCTTCGACCGACTTCTTCAGCCCAAGTGGCTTGCGGCCAAGTGTCGGTTTGTTTTCGGTCTCGCTCATATATCCAGTTTGCCCTTCGGTATCAGTTCGTCAGAGCCTGCGCCTGGCAGGCCAATCTAGTTTGCAACTGGCACGGGCGGAGAGACATCGTCCCCCGCCAACATGCCGGAATTTGTGCCGGTCTCTTCCGCCTGCCGCTGAAAACGCTCGAGGCGCGAAATCAGCGAGGCGACCCGTTCTGCCGCCGCAGCCTGGGTCAGCGCCATGTGAACGACGTTGTCGCGGCCCAATGCCACAGACAGCGTCGCCCGGTCCAGTGGCAAGCGCGCTCCAGCAAGTCCGCTGCCTTCTGCTTCCCTGCCAACGCGCCAGGCCTGGTCTAGCTTGCGGCAACCGTCCTCGCCGGCATCACTTGCATGACCGAGCCAGCGAACACGCCCTGCGCGGGCCTGTTCGCCAATTCGGTCGGACCCTGCAAGCAGGTTGCCGGCACGCATCTCCAGGCCGAGCCGTTCGATCAATGCCCGCAGCAGGGCCGCCTCGATCAGGTCCGGCAGATCGGCCGGAATCGAAAGAGGCGCACCGCGGAATGCGCGCGCCATCGCGCTCTTAAGATTGCCATTGGCAAGCGCCTTTTCAAGCTCTGCGCGCGTGACCCCGATCCATGCGCCGCGCCCCGGTGCGCGGGCGTGGACATCGGGTAGCACAAGTCCTTCAGGCGAGACGGCAAGACGCAGCAGCGCCTCGCGCGGAGCCCTGTCACCGGAAAGGATGCATTTCCTTTCCGGTCCGCCGTCGCTGTCGGCCGGCCTCAGGCGCTCATTGGGAAGTGTCCGCATCGGCGGCCTCCCCATTGTCGCCAGCGCTGCTCTCGTCCTCGAACCAGTGCGCGCGCGCGGCCATGATGATTTCGTTGCCCTGCTCTTCGGAGAGGCCATACTCGCCGAGCACGCCACCCTTGTCCTCTTCGCGCATCGCACGGCGCGGCGGCGCAGGCGTTGAACCTTCGCGGCGGCGCGGCTCAGCACGCTTCTTGGCGATCAGTTCGTCGGTGGCAAGATCGGCGAGATCGTCGAGGGTCTTGATACCTGCCTTGCCGAGCGTGACCAGCATCGCTTCGGTCAGGTGCGGCAGTTCTGCCAGGTCGTCTTCGACGCCCAGCGTGCGACGTGCCTCGCGGTGCGCGGCATCGCGGCGTTCGAGCGCCTCGACCGCGCGGCTCTGCAGCTCTTCGGCCAGTTCCTCGTCGAAGCCCTCGATCGAAGCCAGCTCCTCTATCCCGATATAGGCGACTTCCTCCATCTCGGTGAAGCCTTCGGCAACCAGCAACTGCGAGAGGGTCTCGTCGACATCGAGCTCTTCCTCGAACATCTTGGAGCGTTCGGAGAATTCGCGCTGGCGCTTCTCCGAGGCTTCCTGCTCGGTCATGATGTCGATCTGCGAGCCGGTGAGCTGGCTGGCGAGGCGCACGTTCTGGCCGCGACGGCCAATCGCCAGCGAAAGCTGGTCGTCGGGCACCACCACTTCGATGCGGCTTTCCTCCTCGTCGATGACGACGCGGCTCACGGTCGCGGGCTGGAGCGCATTGACGATAAACGTCGCGGTGTCCTCGCTCCAGGGGATGATGTCGATCTTCTCGCCCTGAAGTTCCTGCACCACGGCCTGAACGCGGCTGCCCTTCATGCCGACGCAGGCACCGACCGGATCGATCGAGCTGTCGCGGCTGATGACGCCGATCTTGGCGCGGCTGCCGGGATCGCGGGCGGCGGCCTTGATCTCGATGATGCCGTCGTAGATCTCGGGCACTTCCTGAGCGAACAGCTTCTTCATGAATTCGGGATGGGCGCGGCTGAGGAAAATCTGCGGTCCGCGGTTCTGGCGCTCGACCTTCATGATCCAGGCCCGCACCCGCTCGCCGACGCGGGCGGCCTCGCGCGGGATCTGCTGGTCGCGGCGGATCACGCCTTCGGCGCGGCCAAGATTGACGATGACATGGCCGAACTCGACCGACTTGATCACGCCAGTGATGACTTCGCCGGCGCGATCCTTGAATTCCTCGTACTGGCGATCGCGCTCGGCATCACGGACCTTCTGGAAGATCACCTGCTTGGCCGACTGCGCATCGATCCGGCCCAGATCGACCGGCGGCAGCGGATCAACGATGAAATCGCCCAGCTTTGCGCCCGGTTCGAGCTTCTCGGCCTGCTTCAGATCGACTTGCTTGAAGTAGTCCTCGACCTCTTCGACCACTTCGACCACGCGCCACAGCCGCAGGTCGCCGGACTTGGGATCGAGTTTGGCGCGAATATCATTTTCCGCGCCGTAGCGGTTGCGCGCCGACTTCTGGATCGCTTCTTCCATCGCCTCGATGACGATCGACTTGTCGATCATCTTCTCGGTCGCGACCGAGGTCGCAATCGCGAGCAGTTCGGCGCGGTTGGCGGAAATCGCACTGGCCATGAGGTTAGTCTTCCTGTTCTTCGAGTAGATCGTCGGCGCCGCTGACGTCGAGCGGGCGGGTGGCGGCAATCAGCTTGTCGGTCAAGACCAGGCTGGCAGAATCGATGTGCGCAAGTGGAATGCGCAATTGCCCGGACTTGGCATCGTCAAACAACAGTTCGCCGTTCTCGATCCCGCCGAGATCGCCCTTGAGCGCTTTGCGGTTGCCGTCCACGGGCTCACTCAGCGACAACTTTGCTTCGTGCCCGGCCCACTGGGCAAAGTCCTTGGCGCGGGTCAGCGGACGGTCGATACCCGGCGAGGATACCTCAAGCCGGTAGGCATCGTCGATCAGCACCTCGCCGGCGAGTTCCAGCGCGTCGATCCGGTCGGACACCCGGCGCGAGAGCGCGGCGCATTGATCGAGCACCAGCTGCCCGGTCGCCGGGTCTTCGGCCATGATCTGCAAGGCCTTGTCGCCGTCACCGGCTTCCGAGCCGATGAACTTCACGCGCACGAGCTCGAAGCCGAGGGCAGTGACCTCCGGCTCGACGATCTCGGTAATGCGCGCGATATCCGACATGAAAACTCCAGCTACCCGCATCGTGTGACAAGCAGGTTTCGCGCCGGCCCCCGGGGGCGCCAGCACCAGACCTTGCGTCAACAATGTCGGTATGGGCGTCGGTATAAGCCAGTTCAGGCAAAATCGCAAGCACAATGAGGCACGCGAGCGGGCACAGTCATGTCGCGATGCTGCTCCAGCAGCAACGGTCGGTTCAGCCTCTCAGTCTTCGGCCCAGCTCGACAAATCAGGAGCAAGCGAGCCGTTGCGCACATATTCGGGGTGCTCGGGCGCCGCCGGCCCCATCTCCGGGGCTTCGAAACCGCCCCAGCCGGCGCTGTACTGCTCTTCCCAGTTTCCGGCGCCGGATTCATCGTCGGCCTCTGTCATCTTCGCCGGAGATTCGGCTGCGGGTTCCTCGGTGGGTGCTAGCCTTTGCGCAGACTTTCCAGCCAGATTGAGCACGGGATTATCGTGGGCGAGCCAGCCATCGCCATAATTGGACAGCACCAGGCTGAACAACTGACTGATCGCAATGATCCGCACCCAGAATCCGAAATCACGCATCTTTCTGTATTCTCATCGTAATCATCGCAAAAAACGCACCACAGGGCTTCTCCCGAATTATCGTCATAAAGGGAAACCCCTAAGCGCCGATAAATTTCCTCGCAGTTTCTTGAAGCTCGAAACGCGACGAGGCCGGAACACTCGATCAGAGCATTCCGGCCTCGGGAAAAGGGTATGAAGAACCGATAGTGGTGCGTTTAGCTGGCGAACCAGCCGTGGTGCGCGAAGGCCGCGATCGCGAACGCGGCAAGCGCGATCAGACCGATCTTGTACTCAGCAAGCTTCTGCGTGATGTTAACCAAGGTTGCCTCCTGTAGTTGGCACCTGATATGTAACAATATGTAGTTAACTTGGAGTAAATGCCATCCACCATCAGCACGAGCGGCGTACTGTTCGTTGCCGTTCGCCTTGGCAAAAGCCGTGTTCGCTTCATCGAATCGACCCACCGTATCCTCGCCCAGCTTGACCGGGTTGAGGTCCTTGTCGCCAAGGAATTTCTCGGCGGAAAATTCGCCGGCAGTATTTGCATATTCGCCGAGCTTGCCCGTGACAGAGCCATCGTCGGTGCTGCTTGGCGAAGCTGACGCCTGGACCGCAGCGCCCTTGCTCCAGGGGCTCGACGGCTTGGCATTTTCATCCTCGCCGCCCGAAAACATGACCACGGCGAAGGCGATCAACGCGATGAAACCGATCTTGTGGCGGGCGATGCCGCGCGCGAGCTTGAACATGCATTGTCTCCCAGCTGTTCGTCTAGGCAGATTTCGCATGACAGGGTTTAGATCGGGTTAAGCATTGCGCTAGCGACCCGAATCTGAAGTTCGTCACATTGATCCGACAGCTCGGAACAAACTTCAGATTCAAAAGGGTCACTAGGGTCAGGACTCATTGATCACAGCCAGAAGATGACGGTAGCGGCGATTGCGATGGTGGACATGAAGGTGTGGGCGCAGCGGTCATAGCGGGTGTGGATGCGTCGCC
>CAMDQY010000060.1 GCA_945906005.1 Novosphingobium sp. Chol11
GCTCACCGCCAAGGACCGGCGCGACCTCGCGTTCGCGATCGAGCACGGGGCTGACTGGATCGGCTTGTCCTTTGTGCAGCGGCCCGAGGACGTGGCCGAGGCGCGCCGGCTGATGGGCGGCTACGGAGCGCTGATGACCAAGATCGAAAAGCCCAGCGCGGTGCACCACATCGACGAAATTATCGAGCTTTCAGACGGCATCATGGTGGCGCGCGGCGACCTTGGCGTCGAGCTCGATCCCGAACAGGTGCCGCCACTGCAGAAGCGGCTTGTAGAGGCCGCGCGCAAGACCGGAAAGCCGGTGGTGGTGGCAACCCAGATGCTCGAATCGATGATCGAGCGGCCGACCCCGACACGCGCCGAGGTCTCCGATGTCGCCAACGCGGTCTACGACGGTGCCGACGCGGTGATGCTTTCAGCCGAGACGGCAGCAGGCGACTGGCCCGAAGAGGCCGTCACCATCATGGATCGCATCGCCAGCGAGGTCGAAGGCGACGAAATCTACTTCAAGCGCATCCACATCGCCGAGACCCCGCCCGACGCGACCATGGCCGATGCGCTGGCGCTGTCGTGCGCACGCATCGCCGATACCCTGCCGATCGATGGCATCATTGTTTTCACCGGGTCGGGATCGACCGCCCGGCGAGTGGCGCGCGAGCGGCCGCGAGCACCGATGCTGGTTCTCACGCCCAGCGATGTGACTGCGCGGCGGTTGGCGCTGCTTTGGGGTGCGCACGCCGTTTCGACGAGGGATATCGGCAGTTTCGATGGGATGATCGCCAAGGGCAAACGCTTGGCCCTGCGTTACGGTTTCGGCCGCGCGGGCTCGCGATTGATCACTCTCGCCGGAGTTCCCTTCGGCACTCCAGGATCGACCAACCTGATCCACGTCGTCACGCTTTCGGGCACCGAACTCAAGGCGCAGGACAAGTGAACTCCGATGCTGGAAGAGGGCCGTGCGCAACAGCAAGAGACTTGCAACCCATTTTCGCCGGCCTTAAGCGCGACCGAATTAATCGCACGATTAAATCCACCTTGTTGCGGGATAGGGACATGATGACAAGTAGACCTATCTCCGGCCTGCCGCTCGCGGGTGCCTTCATCCTCGCCGCGCTCGGCGCTCAGGTCGCCCACGCCCAAGCCCAGACATCGACAGTGCCTGAATTAAAGGAGCCCGAAGAGCGCACGATCATCGTCTCGATCAAGAACCCTTCTGCCGATCTCGATTCCTATGCCGGCAGTGCAACCGACATCGACGTCGACGATCTGGATGCCCGTAACGTCACTGACCTTTCGTCTCTGAGCTACGTCGCACCAAACGTGCAACTCGATCCCATCGGCACCTTCAAGGGTGTCGCCAATTTCTCGATCCGGGGGTTGGGCATCAACAGTTCGATTCCCTCGATTGAACCGGCGGTCGGCCTGTTTGTCGATGGGGTCTATATGGGCGTCAACGCTGGCACGGTTTTCGACCTCGTCGATGTGCGAAGCGTCGAGCTGCTGCGTGGGCCTCAGGGTGTAGCTTTCGGGCACAACACGACCGGCGGGGCGGTGCTGATCAACACCGCCGATCCGTCGCACGAGTGGCTCGGCCACGCCTCTCTGGCTTTCGAAGGCCTAGTTGACGAAGGGCGCGGCGGACCGATGGCAACCGGTCGCGCGGTGGTCTCCGGGCCGCTGAGCGACACGCTTGCGGTGCGGTTGGCCGTGCTCCACTCCACCGATGCGGGCTATTTCCGCAACCAACTTACCGGCGCCGACCTTGGCAAGAGCGAGACCACCGTGGTGCGCGGCGGCCTCACTTTCGAAGCCAGCAACCGCCTCACGCTTACCGCCAAGGCGGAACTGATCGACAGCCACGGCGATGGTGCGGCAACGCACAACAATGGGCTGTTCCCGCGCGACGAATTCGACTTGTCGATCAATCAACCCGGCTTCTATCGGAGCGAGAATCGGTTTGCCGTTCTGCGAGCCGAATACGAACTCGACACTGGAGTGATCACCAACGTCGCGGGGTGGCGCAAGTACAACCAGCGCACCCGCAACGACATCGATTCCTCGCCCGCCAAGCTATTCGAATCGGACACCGGCACGCGGCAGAAGCAGTGGTCGAACGAGCTTTACTATTCTGCCGACCTTGGGTGGGTAAGCTTTACCTTGGGCGGTTACCTGTTCCACCAGGACCTTGGCTACGACGAAGCGCGCGATCTCACCGGCATCGGCGGCACGCTGCAATATGGCGGCGGCACGCAGGACCACGACGTATACGGGGTTTACGGTCAGCTCGACTACGACATAACTCCTGCGCTTACGTTGAGCGTCGGGGCGCGCTGGTCGCGCGAAGAGAAGGCGGCGCGGGTCAGCTACGTGCGCCCCCGCGCGCCCTGTTCTGCAATCGAAGGCACCTGCCCGGTCACTGGCATCAACCCCAGCGTCACCACGGGAGAGCACAACGGCTTTACCGACCAGCGTGTCTGGACCAATCTCGCACCGCGCGTGGCGCTTACCTATTCGGTCGCGGCGACGGCCAAGATATACGCCAGCGCGACGCGCGGCTTCCGTTCGGGTGGCTATAACCTGCGCATCACCCAGCCCGCTTCCTTCGAGAGCGTGAGCGCGATGCTCGGCTCGCTCGCTTTCGACGCAGAACGCATCGACAGCTTCGAGGCTGGCGTGAAATGGCGCTCCGACGACAATAGCGCCCGGATCGAGGCGGCGCTGTTCTGGATGGACGTCAACAGCCTGCAGCGCGAGATCAACGTGCCCAGCGCCACCTCGGGCCTTGCCCAATCGATCTACAACACCGCCGATGCGCGCATCAGGGGCGGCGAGATCGAGGCGAAGTGCGCGGTGACGTCGAACCTGCGTATTTCGGCGAACTTCGGCTATCTCGATGCAACCTATACCGATGCGTTCTACGACATCAATTCGGACGGAGTGATCGACGAGGATGATCTCGCTCTTGCCCTTCCTCGCGCACCGGAATGGACCTGGGGCGGATCGATCGACTGGTCGGTGCCGCTCGCGAACAGCGATGCCAGCCTGTTCGCCAATGCCTTCTTCCAGCACCGCGCCCGCTATGCCTTCACCGACAACAACTGGGGCTATAACTCGCCGTCCAACCGGCTCGATGCAGGCATCGGCGTAAATCTCGGTAACCCGGCGATCCGCTTTACGTTGTTCGGGCGCAACCTGCTCGACGAGCTGCAGTTCGGCGGCGACACCCAGCTGCCTTTTGCCGGCGGCGGCGAATCGGATGGAACCAACGAACCGTTCGATCCGAATCCGGCGGCAGGCACATTCTCGCCCGCGTTCAAGGGCCGGACCGTGGGGCTCGAAGTATCGATGGATTTGTAAGGGAGCGTCGTTAGAATGGTCTCGATCACCATAATCTACGAAGGAGATCTACACTGCGAGGCAATCCACGAACCATCGGGGACGAAGCTGATGTCCGATGCGCCTGCGGACAATGGCGGCAAGGCTGAAAGTTTCTCGCCTACCGACCTCGTTGCTACGGCACTGGGAACCTGCATCCTCACAGTGATGGGACTGAAGGCGAAGGCGCTCGGCGTGTCCATCGACGGCATGAACGCCACCGTCGAAAAGGAAATGGCCGCCGCGCCCCGTCGCATCGGAAGGCTGGCGACCACGATCCGTGGGCCCGCCAATCTGTCTGAAGCCGCGAGGCGGGAACTGGAGCAGGCGGCGCACACTTGCCCGGTCTGTCACAGCTTGTCAGACACGATCGATAAGCCAATCGAGTTCATCTGGGGCTAACCCCGCGCCCCAAACAGGGCGCTGCCCACCCGCACATGGGTCGCGCCGAGCATCACCGCAGTCTCGTAGTCTCCGCTCATCCCCATCGACAGCTTGGCAAGGCCATTGTCCGCCGCGATCTTGGCCAGGAGCGCGAAGTATGGCGCGGGCTCGACGCCATGCGGCGGCACGCACATCAGCCCGATCACCGGAATGTCAGCGCCGCGCGCCTCGGCCAGAAGAGCGGGAACCTCGGCAATCGGGCAGCCGCCCTTCTGCGTCTCCTCGCCGATGTCCACCTGGACGAAACAGGACACCTGACGCCCTGCCTTGTCGAAGGCCCTGGCCAAGGCAGCAACCAGCGAGGACCGGTCGAGCGAATTAATGCAATCGAACAGGCGCGCAGCTTCTTCGGCCTTGTTCGACTGAAGCTGGCCAACCAGATGCAGCGAGAGCTCGCCGTGCGCCTCCAGCAGCGGGGGCCATTTCGTCTGCGCTTCCTGCACGCGGCTTTCGCCAAACACGCGCTGTCCCGCCGCGATCAGCGGCAGGATTGCTTCGGCCGGGTTGGTCTTGGATATGGCAACCAGCTCGATGTCCGATGGTTCGCGCCGCGCGAGCTTCGCAGCGTGGGCGATTTTCTCGCGGACTTCTGTCAGGGCGCGGGCTGGCTCGGTCATGGCGCGCTGCTATAGCGACTTGGTGAGACGCCGCCACCCCAGCCTGACGGAATGCCTGCCCGACGTATGGCTCGTCTCCGATGAGCGCAACGATGCGCGGCTGGAGCGAATCCTGCGCCGCCTGCCGCGCGGATCGGGATTGATATTCCGGCACTATCACCTCGGTCCGGAGGCGCGGCGCGCCCGGTTCGATGCACTGGCGCAGGTGGCACGAGCGCACGGACATGCGGTGTTGCTGGCGGGAAGTGCTCGCGAGGCGCGCCAATGGCGCGCGTCCGGCTGCTATTGCACCCCCGAAGCAGGATCGTCTCTGCGCTCGCAGGGACTGTTGCTGCGCCTGTTGACCGCCCATTCGCTGCGCGAAATCGGCATGGCGCAGCGAACGCGCGCCGACGCAATCCTGCTCTCGCCAGTTTTCCCGACCCGCTCTCACCCCGGCGCGAGTACACTCGGGTCGGTGCGCTTTCGCCTGCTGGCAAGGCACTCGCGTTTGCCCGTGATTGCGCTCGGCGGCATGAACCGGCACCGCGCGTGCAGTCTGCGATGGAAAAAATGGGCAGCGATTGACGGCATTTAGCTGGGCACGAGTCACTGGATTCATTCAGATTCTTGACGGCGAGTCACCTTAGGGCGCATTATCCCTGCCGGATCCGGAGGAATGACAATGGCAACGCGCGCAAGCATGAGGCGAAGGACCGTCCGCACGGACTGGCGCGCGGTGCTGCGCCGGGCGCTGCGCCGCTCGAGCGAACTGGCAGGTGCCGTCGCACTGTTCGCGGCGATGGTGTTCCTTGGCCTGGCGCTCGTGTCCTACCGCCAGACCGATCCTTCCACCTCGACCGCCGCAGGCGTCGAGGTCTTGAACTGGATGGGTCCGGTGGGGGCTTGGACCTCGGAACGTGTGCTGTTCCTGTTCGGCCCGGTCTCGGTGCTGCTGATGCCGCTGCTCTATGTCTTCGCGCGCAAGCTGTGGCGACTGGTCGAGGAGGAGG
This sequence comes from Novosphingobium sp. Chol11, assembly GCA_945906005.1. Classification (GTDB taxonomy): domain Bacteria; phylum Pseudomonadota; class Alphaproteobacteria; order Sphingomonadales; family Sphingomonadaceae; genus Novosphingobium. Next base: position 5,429 of record CAMDQY010000060.1, read on the forward strand.
ACGGGCTGGCCGAACCGAGCGACCAGCGCTGGTGGTGGCCGATCTGCCTGCTGGTCTTCGCCATGGCGCTGATCTGCACCGTGCTCAGCCTCTTGTTCACCGGCCCGGGAGGCTCGCTGCCCGCCTCGATGGGCGGCATCTCCGGCCTGCTCGGTGCCAAGGCGATAACCGCGATGGCCGCGCTGTTGCCCGAGGCGGCGCGCGGATGGGCGATGTTCGGCGCGGCGCTTGTGTGCCTCGTCATCGGCAGCGTCATCGCCGGGCGCGTGTTCGCGCTCGACTGGGCAGCCTTGTTGACTCTTCCCAAGGCGCTCGGCCCCCACCGGCTGGCGCTTTCCGACCACGGCGGCGCAGCTCTCGCCCGCGCCCCTGCCAGCAAGGACGAAGGCCCGCCGCTGCCGCGCGCAGCACTGCCGATCGGCCCCGCGCGTAAGGCCCCCGAAATCGTCGATCCTACCAGCCCGGCAAGAGCTGCCCGGCCGGCCACTGGCAAACGCCAGAAGGGCCTGTTCGAGCAGTTCGACCTGCCCTCGCTCGATCTACTTACCGATCCACCGCCCAATTCGGCGCAGAAGATCGACAAGCTCAGCCTCGAGCGCAATGCGCGCCTGCTCGAAACGGTGCTCGACGATTTCAACGTCAAGGGCGAGATCACCGCGGTTCGCACTGGCCCGGTGGTCACCATGTACGAGCTGGAACCCGCGCCCGGCATCAAGGCGAGCCGCGTGGTCGGACTTGCCGACGACATCGCCCGCAACATGAGCGCGATCTCGGCGCGCGTCTCGGCGATACCGGGCCGCACCGTGATGGGCATCGAACTGCCCAATGCCGACCGGCAGATGGTCTCGTTCAAGGAGATGGTCGCCTCCGAGGCCTTCGCCGGTCACAAGGGCATGCTGCCGATCATCCTGGGCAAGGACATCGCGGGCGAGCCGGTGATCGCCGATCTTGCCGCGATGCCGCATTTGCTGGTCGCGGGCACTACCGGATCGGGTAAGTCGGTCGGCCTCAACTGCATCCTGCTCTCGCTGCTGTTCCGCTTCACACCGCAGCAGGTGCGCCTGATCCTGGTCGATCCCAAGGTGCTTGAACTCAAGAGCTATGACGACATTCCCCACCTGCTCTCGCCGGTGGTGACCGAACCGGCCAAGGCGGTGCGTGCGCTCAAGTGGGCGGTCGAGGAGATGGAGCGCCGCTACCGCATGATGAGCGAAATTTCGGTGCGCAATCTTGCCAGCTTCAACGGGAAGGTGCGGTCCGCCGCCGCCAAGGGCAAGCCGCTCGGCCGCCGAGTGCAGATCGGCTTCCATCCCGATACCGGCGAGGAGCTCCACGAGGAAAACCAGCTCGAGTTCGAGGCATTGCCGCAGATCGTGCTGATCGTCGATGAGCTGGCCGACCTCATGATTACGGTCGGCAAGGAGATCGAGGTGCTGATCCAGCGCCTGTCGCAAAAGAGCCGCGCGGCGGGCATCCATCTGATCATGGCGACGCAGCGCCCTTCGGTCGATGTCATCACCGGGGTGATCAAGGCCAACCTGCCCACCCGCATCTCCTTTGCCGTGACCAGCCGGATCGACAGCCGCACGATCCTGGGCGAACAGGGCGCAGAGCAACTGCTGGGCAAGGGCGACATGCTCTATAAACCCAACACCGATCCGATCCGCCGCGTCCACGGCCCATTCGTTTCCGACGAGGAAGTGGAGGCAGTGGCTCTGGCATGGCGCGCGCAAGGCTCGCCTGACTTCGTCGATTCGGTAACCGAGGAGCCGGAGGACGGCTATTTCGGCTTCGACGACATGGATGCCGCCTCCGACAGTCCGGAGGATCGTAAGTATCGGCAGGTCTGTCATCTCGTGTTCGAAAACCAGAAGGTCTCGGCAAGCTGGATCCAGCGGCAAATGGGCGTGGGCTACAACTCCGCGTCGAAATGGGTCGAGCGGATGGAGGCCGACGGCTTCGTCGGCCCGGCCAACCACGTCGGCAAGCGTGACATCTATCGCGACGAGAACGGCAACCTGCTCTGACGCCAAGGCGTGACAGCGGCGCGCGTTGCTGAGACTCTGCGCCGATGGAACACGAGACCCAGGCCTTCATGCTGCTCGACGGTGCCGTGCTGCTGGGCTTTGCCCTCGCGCTGGTGCTGGTATTCCGCAAGCTGGGTCTGGGCGCGACGCTGGGTTACTTGCTGGCAGGGGCGCTGGTCGGGCCCTACGTCTTCGGCCTGATCGGCGAGGCTGAGACCAAGCTTTCGATTGCCGAGCTTGGCATAACCTTCCTGCTTTTCATTGTCGGGCTCGAATTGGCCCCGCGCCGACTGTGGCGGATGCGGCGCGAGATCTTCGGCCTCGGCCTGTTGCAGGTGACGCTGTGCGGCCTCGCGCTTGCCGGTGCGATCTGGGCCACCACCGGGTTCACGCCGATCGCCGCGCTGGCAATCGGCCTGCCGCTGGCGCTGTCGTCAACTGCGCAGGTCCTGCCCATGCTGCAAAACGCCGGGAGGTTGCATACGCCGCTTGGCGAGCGGGCCTTCTCGATCCTGCTGTTCCAGGACCTGTCGATCATCCCGCTGATCACCATTGTCGCCGCAATGAGCGGCAACCCCGCGGCCGCCGAAGGCCCGCCGGGCTGGCAGCTGGCGATCCAGACCGTGCTGGCCATTGCCGGCCTGATCGCGGCGGGACGCTTTCTGGTGAGGCCGTTGTTCCGCCTGATCGGCAGCCTTGGCGAGCGCGAGATGTTCGTCGTCGCCGCGCTGTTCATCGTTATCGCCGCCGCTGCACTGATGCAGGCGTTGGGCCTGTCGCCCGCGCTCGGTGCCTTCATTGCCGGCGTCATGCTGGCCGATTCGCCATTCCGGCATGAGATCGAGGCCGATGTCGAGCCGTTCCGCTCGGTCCTGCTCGGCCTGTTCTTCATGTCGGTGGGTATGCTGCTCGATCTGAGCGCGATCGCCGAACGACCGCTGTTCGTGCTCGGAATGGCGGTCATGCTTATTTCCATCACGGCGGGTGTGATCATCGCGCTGGGCAAGGTTATCGGCATGCCATGGCGCGGTGCGCTCGCTCTCGGCCTGCTGCTTTCGCAAGGCGGCGAGTTCGGGTTCGTGCTGTTCGCTCAGGCGCAGGCGGGCCTGGTCATTTCGGCCGAGGCCGCGAGCCTGTTGGGTGCCATCGTCACGGTCTCGATGGTGACCACGCCGTTCCTGATGATGGCGACCCGTCGCATCCGCGAAGACCCGGAAGCGAACGAAACCCGCGACGAGCCGCAACTCGATGGAGCCAGTGCGCTGATCGTCGGCTATGGCCGGTTCGGTCAGACCGTCGCGCAAATGCTGATCGCTGCGGATGTGAAAGTGTCGATGATCGACACCGATGTCGAGATGATCGACGTTGCCGCATCGTTTGGGGCCAAGGTCTATTTCGGTGACGGCACCCGCATCGACCTCTTGAGGCAGGCAGGCGCGGCCGAAGCGCAGGTGATCGCCTTCTGCATCGACGGCGACCAGCTTTCTGCCGATCTCCTCCACGAAGTGCACAAGGCCTTCCCCGAGGCGCTGCTCCATGTCCGCGCCTATGACCGTCGCAGCGTGGTCGCGCTCGGCGATGCGCCGGTGCGCAATGTCGTGCGCGAACTGATGGGGTCGGCCCTTGCGATGGCGCGCGCCGCTCTCGAAGGGCTGGACGTTTCGCTTCAGGACATCGAGCGTGCCGAAGATATGTACCGCTCGGTTGATCGGGAGCGGCTCGCCTTGCAGATCGAAGCGGGCGACATCCGCGCCGCCCGCGATCTGGTGATCACCCGGCGGCCGGGGCGATAAAGATCACGCCACCACCCCCACCTCGCGCCACCGTGCGATCTCCTCTGCCCCGCAGCCGATCCCGGCAAGCAGTTCATCGGTGTGCTCGCAGAAATCGGGCGCGCGCGGCGGATCGCCCGCCTCGCCGTCGAACTGGATCGCAGGAGCAGGCATCAGCAGTCCATCAGGCCCCGAAGGCCGCACATAACCATTAGCGATCACCTGCGGATCCTGGGGTAACTCTTCGGGCCACTGTACTGGTGCCCATGCGCCGCGCGCCGCGGCCAGGTCTGCCTTCCAGTCCGCGAAGCTGCGCTGGCGAAACACCGTATCGAGGATCGTCGTCAACTCGCGCGTGTTGGCGCTGCGCTCTGGCCCATTTGCGAAGCGCTGATCGCTGGCCAGACGGGGCTGGCCGATCCTCTCGCACAGGTCGGCAAAATCACGGTCGTCGTTGGTCAGGAACAGCAGGTAGATGAAGCGGTTGTCGCTGGTCTGGTACGTTGAGATCAGTGCCGAAAGGAACTGCGTCGGCAGATCGTCCGGGATCGGCGGGCGCTCTGCCCTTTTGGGTTCGGGCCGCGATCCGTGGGCGAGCGCGTTCATCATGTAGATGCCGTTGAACCAGGCCGCCGTGCCGAGCAGCGAGCTGTCGACCACCATCGGCTCGCCGCCGCGTTCACGGCTCAAGAGCGCCGCGCAGATGCCGCCGGCAAAGACGAGGCCCGACATGCCGTCGCCGTGGCCCACCATCTGCGTGGTCGGCCAGTCGCTGCCGACCAGGTCCATCGCCGACTGGTTGAGCGAGCCGCGGCTCCACCAGCTTACCGCATCGTAGCCGGGCCGGTCGGCATCCGGCCCTTTCGGCCCGTGTCCGCTGCCGCGCGCGTAGACGATGCGCGGGTTAACCTTGCGGATGTCGTCAACGTCGATGCCGAGCTTGCGGCGCGTCGGCGCGAGGTAGCTGGTGAGGAACACGTCTGCGTCCGCAACCAGCCGATAGAGCAGGTCGCGGCCCTCTTCGCGGGCAAGATCGAGGCCGATCGACTTCTTGGCGCGGCTGTAATGCTTGAAATGCGGACCGGCCCCGCCGGGCTCCAATGTGCCGCCATGCATCAACCGCATCGGATCGGGCGCGCGCGGGCTTTCGACCTTGATCACCTCCGCGCCCCAATGCCCCAGCACTCCGCCCGCCGAAGGCACGAAGGCATAGGCCGTCACGTCGATGACCTTGATCCCCTTGAGCACGTCCATGCCATTCCTCTCCCGTTACGTTGTCTACGGCGCAATCAGCAATCAGGAATAGAGCTTCTCCCCGTTCCTCAGACGGCGACTGTTGTAGGCGGACAGGTCCGGATATCCGCCGTTCCCAGATGGCGGCGTCCAAGGGGTGCCCCAGCCCGGAAGCAAGTTCTTTTCAGCGCAGAATTCCTGCATCTCGATGGTCTCGTAAAGATACTTGTCGGTTTCGGAAGCGGGTTCGGTGCAGAGCCAGCGCACCACCTTGGCCGGAACTTCCATCGGGCAACCGTCGTTCTTGATGCCGAATTTGGCCATGTCCTGGCCGATGCGTTCGGTGGCGACGAGGCCGGGCTGGACGTTGAACGCCTTCACGCCCTGGTCCTTGAGTTCGGTATTGATGAAACCGGCAATGCGCTGGAAAGCGCCTTTGGACATGCCATAGCCCATGCCATAGCCGCCCTTTCCGGCTGGGTTGGCCGGCGTGCTGTAGGCCGAACCTGAAGTGATGTTGATGATGATCCCGCCGCCTTGCTCGATCATTTTCGGGATAACCATCTGGTTGATGATCAAAGGCGCGAAGACATTGGCCTCCATCTGCTTGCGAAGCAGTTCGACGGGCGTATCCATGAACAGGTCCATGTGGCCGGGCCCGATATAGCGGCCGTTGTGCACGACCACATCGATGCGGCCGAATGTGGCCAAGGTGCTGGCGACGGCCGCGCCAAGCGACGCGGGGTCAAGCAGATCGGCGGCAACGCCGAACGCCTTGGCTCCCTGCTTCTCGATCTCGGCGATCGTGCTTTCGATGCTGCCCGGCAGGGCCGAAGTGTCGGATTCCTTGAGCGTCGATGAATGCTCGCGCGGCTCGCCTTCCTTGACCGTGCGCGCGGTGACCACGAGGTCGAAGCCCGCAGCGGCGAGTTCGATGGCGCAAGCCTTGCCGATGCCTCGGCTGGCTCCCGTAATGAAAGCGACTTTCCGGCTCATGATTTCTCCCTTGATTATGTGAATTGGTGGACGGTCACGCCGATGGGGCCGGTCCCCTTCAGATCATCCATTTCGGCTCCCTTTGCGATAGTTTGTGCTGAAATAACTGCGTTGTCGAGGGCTGCACGAACACGCACTTGCGCCTATCTTGAATCGTAATCCGTTTCTCTCGAAAGGCTAGGCCATGCGCGTAGGCACCGTCCGCGAAATCAAGAACCACGAATACCGGGTCGGGCTAACCCCAGAAAGCGTTCGCGAGATCTCCGCCCACGGGCACGAGGTGCTGGTCGAAACCGGGGCGGGCGCGGGGATCGGTGCCTTCGATGCAGACTATGCCGATGCCGGTGCCACTATCGTTTCCACAGCCGCAGATGTGTTCGGCCTCTGCGATCTGGTGGTCAAGGTGAAGGAACCGCAGCCAGCCGAGCGCGCCATGCTCCGCAGGGGCCAGGTGCTGTTCACCTACCTGCACCTCGCGCCTGACCCGGAACAGACCGCCGATCTCGTGAGGTCGGGCGTCACTGCCATCGCCTACGAGACGGTGACCGGCAAAGGCGGCGCGCTGCCGCTGCTCAAACCGATGAGCCAGGTTGCGGGTCGCATGGCGATCCAGGCTGGCGCGACCGCTTTGCAGAAGGCGACCGGCGGGCGCGGCGTGCTGCTGGGCGGCGTGCCCGGCGTGCTGCCGGGCAAGGTACTGGTGATCGGCGGCGGCGTGGTCGGCTTTAATTCGGCCAAGATGGCGGTGGGCATGGGCGCGGACGTGACCATCCTCGACCGCGACGCCGAAGTGCTCGAAAGGCTCGACAACCACTTCGAGGGCCGCGCCAAGACGCGCTTTTCCAACCGCGCGACGCTCGAACAGATGATCGGCGAGGCCGAGCTGGTGATCGGAGCGGTGCTAGTGCCCGGTGCCGCCGCGCCGCAGCTCGTCACCCGCGCCATGCTGTCGCTCATGAAGCCGGGCTCGGTGCTGGTCGATGTCGCCATCGATCAGGGCGGTTGCTTCGAGACCAGCCGGCCGACCACCCACGACGATCCGACCTACGTGGTCGATGGCATCGTCCACTATTGCGTCGCCAACATGCCCGGCGCGGTCTCGCGCACCAGCACCTATGCGCTCAACAATGTCACCCTGCCGCACGCCTTGGCTATTGCCGACAAGGGTTGGAAACAGGCGCTAAAGGACGATCCGTGCCTCGCCGATGGGCTCAATGTCCACGACGGCAAGGTGACCTATGAAGCCGTGGCACGAGAGCTGGGGTATGTTTACGCGCCGGTTGGGGAGGCGTTGGACTGACTAGCCAGCAAATATACGTAATTAGAGCGGTTTTCGACCGTTATGAATCGTCGAGGGATTCCCACTGAGCGTGATTTCTGATTCAGAATCCGTGCTGGTGAAGGAGGCCGGCATGGATGGGCCAACCACTATCGATGGATTTGCGCAGACGGCTTTTGGCGGCGATTGAT
>CAMDQY010000061.1 GCA_945906005.1 Novosphingobium sp. Chol11
CGGGCAGCCAAGCGTGCCAGGCGCGGTCGCCCTGCCCCAACCGGTCCGCCAGCTTTCCGCCCGCAAGAATCCCGGCTGTGCCACCGATCAACAGTAATCCGGCGATAAACAGCGCGCTGTCGAACAGCCCGAGGCCGAAGCTTCGCTGCACGAAACTGGGCAGCCAAAAGCTGATCCCGTAACCGATCGACGAGCCTGCCGCCGCGCCGAACGAGACCAGCCAGAACGAAGGCTTGCGCGCCAGCTGGCGAAAGGTTGCGCGGAGCGCGGGCGCGTCAACGACAGCTATCGGTGTGACGGACGCTGGCCTGTCCCGCACCACCAGCCGGAACAGTGGCGCGAACATGACGCCTGCAAGCCCCACCGCCACGAAGGCGACGCGCCAGTCGATCTCCTGCGCGATATAGCCTCCCGCCAGCAGCCCGAAGGCCGAGCCGAGCGGAATGCCCAGCGAATAGATCGCCAGCGCCGTGGCGCGCCGTTCGGGAGGAAACCACTCGCCGATCACCGCATAACTCGGAGCGACCCCGCCCGCCTCGCCCACGCCGACGCCGAGCCGGGCGAGGAATATGTGCCAGAAGCTGGTCGCGGCTCCGCACAGGGCAGTAAATACGCTCCACACCACCAGGCTCCAGCCGATCACCCTCGCCCGCCCGGTCCGATCGGCAAGCGCAGAAAGCGGCACCGCGAGCGTCGAATAGAGCACGGCGAAGGCAAGGCCGCCCAAAAGCCCCATCTGCCCGTCGGACAGCTTCAGATCGGCCTGGATCGGCGCGGCGAGGATCGAGAGCAGCATCCGGTCGAGGAAATTGAACACGTAGACGATCAGCAGCGCGGCCAGCACGAGGCCTACCCTGTCGTCATGCCTTGCTGCCATGGTCCCTCGCCCCGTCATGATCCTAGCCTATGTGCGCGATGCATAGCCGCTTGGAAACCCCGAAGCGATCAGGCAAAGGGTTCGCGGGCAGCGCGGTCCGCCGAGTCTGCAAAACGGAGAGAGCATGTCTGTCATCACCACCCATCGCGATGGCGAGGTCCTCGTCATCGTTTCCGACAATCCGCCGGTCAATGCGCTGGGCGCTGCGGTGCGAGACGGTCTGGTCGCGGCGATGGACGAGGCGCTGGCCAACGACGACGTGAAGACCGTGGTCATCCGCTGCGACGGACGCACGTTTTTTGCAGGCGCGGACATTACCGAATTCGGCAATCCCAAGGCAGGCTCGGTCGATCTCAACACGGTTATCAACACGATCGAATCGAGCCCCAAGCCGGTCGTGGCCGCGATCCACGGCACCGCGCTCGGCGGTGGGCTGGAAGTGGCGCTGGGCTGCCATTACCGCGTCGCCGTCCCGTCCGCGAAGCTCGGCCTGCCCGAGGTCAAGCTCGGCCTTATTCCCGGCGCAGGCGGCACCCAGCGGCTGCCCCGTGTGGTCGGTGTCGAGGCGGCGCTGCCAATGGTCACAAGCGGCGATCCGATCCCCGCCAAGCTGGCTGCCTCGATCGGCCTGGTCGACAAGCTCGTCGGCGAAGGCAGCCTCGAAGCCGATGCGGTCGAGTTCGCGCGCGGCGTGATCGGCAACGCGTCGCATCCCGTTTCCAGCGCGCGCACCGACAAGATCGCGGGCACCGGCTCGGGCGTGTTCGATGCGTTCCGTAAAACTAATGCGCGCAGGCTCAAGGGTTTCGACGCGCCCGAGGCGGCAATCAAGGCGGTCGAGATTGCGACCAAGCATCCCTTCGCCCAAGGGCTGCCGATGGAGCGCGCGCTGTTCGAGCCGCTGCTCGCCGGAGCCCAGTCGGCCGCGCTGCGCCACCTGTTCTTCGCCGAACGCGCCGCCAACAAGATCGACAACCTGCCTGCCGACACTCCAATCCTGCCGATTGCCAGGGTCGGCGTAATCGGCGCGGGCACCATGGGCGGCGGGATCACGATGAATTTCCTGTCGGCCGGCATTCCCGTCACCATGGTCGAACGCGAACAGGCGCCGCTCGATCGCGGCGTGGCGACGATCCGCAAGAACTACGAAAACACTGCCGCCAAGGGCCGCATCACCGCCGATCAGGTCGAACAGGCAATGAGCCTGTTGACCCCCTCGCTGAGCCTTGAAGATCTTGCCCAGTGCGACCTCGTGATCGAGGCCGTGTTCGAACTGATGGAGATCAAGAAGGACGTGTTCGGCAAGCTCGACGCGATCTGCAAGCCGAGTGCCATTCTGGCGTCGAACACCAGCTATCTCGACATCAACGAGATCGCCACCTCCACGTCGCGGCCCGAAGCGTTGATCGGCCTGCACTTCTTCTCGCCCGCCAACGTCATGCGGATGCTCGAGGTGGTGCGCGGAGCAAAGACCGGCGCTTCTGCGCTCGCTACTTCGATGAAGATCGCCAAGACTATCGGCAAGGTCGCGGTGGTCGCGGGTGTGTGCCACGGCTTCATCGGCAACCGCATCCTCGCCGCGCGCCAGAAGCAGGGCGAGGCCATGCTGCTCGAAGGCATATTGCCCGAGCGCGTCGATCGCGTGCTGACCGATTTCGGCTTTCCGATGGGGCCGTTCCAGATGGCCGATCTTGCCGGACTCGACATCGGCTGGACCAAGGAAACCTCCGACCCAACGCGGATCAATTACGCGCTGTGCGAGCGCGGACGACTTGGCCAGAAAAACGGTGCGGGATTCTACGATTATGCTGCGGACCGAACCCGCACGCCATCGGACGAAGTCAACGCGCTGATCCTCGATTTCGCGGACAAGTCAGGCCTGCGCCGCAGCGACGTGAGCGACGAGGAAATTCTCGAGCGCCTGCTCTATCCGATGATAAACGAGGCCGCGCTGATCCTCGAAGAGCATATTGCCCAGCGCGCGAGCGACATCGATGTGATGTATGTTCACGGCTATGGCTGGCCGTCGTTCACCGGCGGACCGATGTTCTGGGCCGGGACGCAGGGCCTCGACAAGGTCGTTGCCGGGCTGGGAAAGCATGCCGACAAATGGCCCGACCTCTCGATTTCGAAACTGCTGCGCGACAAGGCAGCCAAAGGCGAAAGCTTCGCCTGAACTTCACATTCCAATCAACCAGTTTATACCTTTCGAGGACGTAATAAAAATGAGTGAATTCAAGCAACTGATCGGTGGCAAGCTGGTAGATGGCGCACGCGAGATGGACGTCGTCAATCCCGCCACCGGCAAGCCCTTTGCCAAGTGCCCGGTCGCAGACGAGGCTCAGCTCAACGAGGCAGTCGCCGCCGCAAAGGCCGCGTTCCCGGCATGGGCCGCCAGGTCGCAAGACGAGCGCGCCGAAATGATCGTCAAGCTCGCGGACGCGCTCGCCGAGCAGACCGCAGACCTTTCCCGCCTGCTGACCAGCGAGCAGGGCAAGCCGCTCGATCAGGCCGGTATCGAACTGATGATCTGCGGCTACACGCTCAAGGCTTTTGCCGGGATGCGGATCGAGCCGCGCACCATCCAGGAAAACGAAAAGTCGAAGGTCTACGAAATCAGGAAACCGCTGGGCGTTGTCGCAGCGATCACGCCGTGGAACTTCCCGCTGATGATGGCGGTCCACAAGCTGGGCCCGGCATTGCTCGCGGGCAATACCGTGGTTCTGAAGCCCGCCGCGACCACTCCCCTCACCACGCTCAAGTTCGGCGAGATCTGCCAGAAGATCTTCCCGGCGGGCGTCGTCAACGTGATCTGCGACCAGAACGACCTCGGCGACAAGCTCACCGGGCACCCCGATGTCGACAAGATTTCGTTCACCGGCTCGACCGCCACCGGCAAGAAGGTGATGGAAGCCGCCTCGCGAGCGGTGAAGCGCGTCACGCTCGAACTTGGCGGCAACGACGCGGCAATCGTACTCGACGACGTCGATCCGGTCGAGACCGCGCAGAAGATCTTCCAGGCGGTGATGGCCAATGCCGGGCAGGTGTGCCTTGCGGTGAAGCGCGCCTACGTGCCCGCTGCGATGTACGATGTGTTCTGCGACGAGCTCGCCCGCCTCGCCGGCCTTGCGGTGGTCGATGAAGGCACCCAGCAGGGCGCGCAGATCGGCCCGGTGCAGAACAAGATGCAGTACGAGAAGCTGAAGGGCCTGCTCGAATCCGCCAAGCTGGAGGGCAAGATCATCGCAGGCGGCAATGCCGTCGACCGCGACGGATATTTCATCGAGCCTACGATCGTGCGCGATGTCGATGACAGTGCCCGGATCGTGCGCGAGGAACAATTCGGCCCGGTTCTGCCGGTGCTGCGCTACGAGGAGATCGAGGACGTGCTCGCCCGCGCCAATGACAGCGACTACGGCCTCGGCGGTTCGGTCTGGGGTACGGATATCGAACGCGCGACGAAGATTGCCGAGCGGGTCCAGTCGGGCACGGTCTGGGTGAACCAGCACATGGGCCTTGCGCCCAATATCCCGTTCCGCGGCGCCAAGCAGTCCGGCATGGGCACCGAACTGGGGCAGGAAGGCCTCAACGAGTTCACCCAGGCGACAGTGGTGAACGTCAAGCTGGGCTGAACGGCGGCGCGGACTGGCGTGCCGCGTTGGGAGAGAGGGCGGATGGACAGGGCTGACGACAGGATATGCGATGGCCCGCTCGGCGATGTCGGCACCAAGCTGCTGCACGACGACCAGCGGGTCCGCATCTGGGAAGTCGATCTTAAGCCGGGCGAGGCAACCGCGCCTCACCGGCACGAGCATGACTATATCCTGATTATCGTCGAGGGAGACAGGATCGCTGCCGTGCCGCACGTCAGCGCGACCGGTCCGTCCGCCTCCTATATCGAGGCGCAGATCGAGCCGGGCAGCTACGTGGTGATGAAGAAGGGCGGAACCGAAGCGGCGGTCAACGTCGGCTCGACGCGCTATTTCGAATACTTGATCGAACTGAAAGACCAGCCATGAGCGAGACGACCAAATTTGCGCCAGACAGGCTCATTCAGGCGAAATCGGACAAGGTTGCGTCCGAGTGGACCGTGCGCCAGACGATCCTCTACAATCTGGGCATCGGTTACGGCGCGGCGGCGATCGAGGACGATGCACTATTGCGCTTCGTGCTCGAACAGGCCACCGCTTCGTTCCCGACGATGACCGCAGTGATGGGATCGTCGGGTGCTGGCGCGGCCATCCTCGACCCGCAATACGGCGTCAATTTCCAGATGATCGTCCACGGCGAGGAAGAAGTGGAACTGTTCGGTCCGCTGCCCGCCGAAGGCGCGCTTTTGTCCGACAGCGCCATCGAGGGCCTGTGGGATCTGGGCGAGGCGAAGGGCGCGGTCCTGCGCATGGTCAAGCGCCTCTACCGCACCGATGACCAGAGCCTGCTGGCGGCCTGTGCCTCGACGATAATCCTACGCGGAAATGGCGGTTTCGGCGGCAGTGCCGAGGGTGCTCCCAAGGCGCGGGCGACACCCGAGCGCGCGCCAGACGGCAGCGCGAGCTCGATCACCCGGCCCGAACAGGCGCTGATCTATCGCCTTTCGGGCGATACCAACCCGCTGCATTCCACGCCTTCGTTCGCACGCGCGGCAGGCTTTCCCGGCCCGATCCTGCATGGGCTTTGCACTTACGGCCACTGTGCGCGGATCCTGGTGAGTGCACTAGCAGGCGGCGATGCGACCCGCCTCAAGTTCATCAAAGTACGCTTCTCGAGCCCCGTTTATCCGGGCGAAACGATCCGAGTCGAATACTGGGACGAAGGCGCGGGAACCTATGCCTTCCAGGCCCGCGTCGAGGAGCGCGATGTCGTGGTGGTAAAGGGCGGCCAGGCGCGATTTGCCTGAGCGCTGCAACGCCACTGCAACGACATAACAAGGGAATTGGACAGCGCATGGAAATCGCACGCAGCCTGATCGACGAACTCGAAACCTTCTCGACGCCTTCGATCCTCAACGGCCTCAAGCGACTCGGCCTTCCGGTCGAGAAGCTGGAAACTATGGACCGGCTGGCTATCGGCTGCATGGCCCCCGGCCTTGGTTCGCGCTGCGGCCTTGCCGTGACACGCAAGATCGCCACTCGCCGCAGCGGACCTGCTGGCGGAGGCCTTCAGGCGGGACCGGATCAGGGCCTGCTCGCGGTGCCGGGTCCGCGCTTCCTCGTGGTGCAAAACGTCGGTGACTGGCGCGGCCCAGTATCATGCTGGGGCGAGCTGACCGCGCATATCAATGTCGCGCTCGATTGCCGCGCGGGCGTGACCAACGGCCCTGTGCGCGACGTGCCCGAGATGGAGCGGATCGGCTTCCAGACCTTCTCCAGCGGCATCGGTCCGGGCGGCGGTCATGTCGATCTGCTGGCGATCAACGAGCCGGTCGCGGTGGGCGGCGTGATCGTCAATTCGGGCGACCTCATGCACGGTGATGCGCATGGCGTGGTCAAGATTCCGAAGGACCTGGCGGCTGGCCTGCCCGATGCGATCCGTGCCGCCGAAGCGCGCGAGCAGACGCTGTTTGCCGTATGCCGCGATCCCGGTTTCACGCTCGAGAAACTGGCCGAGGCGATGAAGCAGGCTTGATCCGCAGGCATGAAAAAGCCGCCGACCCGCGCAATGGGACCGGCGGCTTTTCAGCAACAATTGTCTGATCAAGGGATGACCTTGGCGGCGTCCTTGGCCTGCTGGCCGTCGAAGGTCCACGGCTTGCGGTCGTCCATCGGCGGCAATTCGTTCAGCGGCGAGGAGCCGCCCACGAACTGATCGGCCTTGAAGCCGAAGCCGCCATCGATCGTGGTCTTGCGGATCTTCCAGCCCTTTGCAGTGCGGACATAGGTGTTGGTCCGAAGCGACAGGCCGACCGACGGCTTGGCGCCGCGGAATTCGAACATGCCGAGCTGCACCGCCTTGCCGGTCGCCTCGTCGCCGTTGACCACGACATATTCCGACACGACAGTCTGGAACACGTAGGGCAGCGGCCCGGCGTCGCCATAGAAATAGTCCCAGTAATCGGTGTATTGCTCGCGGCCCTTCGGCCCCTTGCCGGGCTCGTGCAGACCCTTGACCTCGAAAGTCGCATCGTCGGAAAGCTCGTCGAGACATTCCATCCTTCCGGCCTGCAGTCCACCAAAACCGCCCGTGCAGTTCCAGTGAAATCGCCGGAAGCAATCGTTGATTTCGCGCACGTCCTGCAATTCGCGCAGCCGCTTTTCCTGATCCGCCACCTGCGCCTCGAGCGCTGCGAGCCTGTCGTCACTCATGTCGTGTCCCTCGTCCAAACTTTATTGTTGTCGTCGCGCCTACCGCCGCCCCCTTTGAGGAGCGACGGCAAACCGGTCAAAGCCTAACCCTTGGCTTGCTGGGCTTCCCAGGTCCACGGCTTGCGATCATCCATCGGCGGAAGTTCGTTGAGCGTATGCTGGCCGCCTTCAAGCTCGTCGACCTTGAAGCCAAGGCCGCCGTCGATAGTGGTCTTGGTGATCTTCCAGCCCTTGTCGGTGCGCCTGTAGTAGTTGCGCCGCGTGGCGAGGTTGAACACTGGCTTGCCGCCGCCGCGGAAACCGAACAGGCCGATCATCACACACCAGCTTTCCGCGATGTCGCCCTTGACCTCGACGAATTCCGAAACCGCAGTCTGGAACACATAGGGCAGCGGACCGGCATCGCCGTAGAAATAGTCCCAGTACGCGGTGTACTGCTCGCGGCCCTTGGGGCCCTTGCCCGGCTCGTGCAGGCCCTTGACCTCGATCGTGGCGTCGTCAGCCAGATTGTCGAGCGCTTCCATTCGCCCGGCCTGCACGCCATTGAAGCCGCCGCAGCATTCCCAGTTGAACTTGCGTGCCGAGTCGGTGATCTCGCGCACGTCCTCCAGCTCCCGGATTCTGGCTTCAAGCTCGGCCAGTTTTGCATCGCTCATTATCAATTCTCCCATCTTCATCGAATTCAATTGCGTTAACTCAAAACCGACAGTCGCCATCTCGCGCCGCCGCACGCCGAACATCCCTAAAACCTTCGGCTTTGCGCTGCAACCATAGCCTTGCGGAAACCCTGCGGCTTGGCTAGTGGGGAATCGAGAGATGCCCTGAAACTAGCTATAGAGTGAACCCATGTCGATAGTGGCGCCGAAACTGGAAATGCTCCCCAAGTCCGATTTCATCATCGGCAAGTCGCTCAACGGCGGCGGGATTCGCGAATACGATCACCTCTATCCGGCAGATGCCTCGCTGACACGGAAGGTCCCGGTCGCGGGCAAGGAAGAGGTCGACGCAGCCGTCCGTGCCGCACGCGCTGCGCTTCCCGGCTGGCGCAACACTCCGCCCAACGAGAAGCGCAAGCTGATGCTTCGCTTTGCCCAGCTGATCCGCGAAAATGGCGAGCGCCTGAAGAGGGTCGTCAACGCCGAGAACGGCGGCATCTACCACCAGCTTGACTGGTTCGTGGAGTGGGACGCCGATCTGTTCGAATACAACGCCGGCTATGCCGACAAGATCTGCGGCGAAGTGGTGCCGATCTGGCCGCAGCAGGCCTTCGACTACACCATCGACGAGCCATTTGGCGTGATCGGAATCCTCGTTCCGTGGAACGGCCCGGTCATCTCGTTCGGCCAGATGATCGCCCCTGCCATGGCGGGCGGCAACACCTGCATCATCAAGCCGACTGAGTTTGCGCCGTTCTCCTGCCTGTTCCTTGGTGAGCTGGCGCTCGAGGCTGGCATCCCGGAAGGTGTGATCAACGTCATTCCCGGCAATGTCGAAGCCGGCGAGGCGATGACCAAGCACCCGGGCATCGACAAGCTGCACTTCACCGGCAGCGGCATCACCGCGCGCAAGATTCTGGCCGGTGCCGCCGAGAACCTCACCCCGGTCGGCCTCGAACTCGGCGGCAAGTCGGCACGCCTCGTGTTCCCCGACTGCGATTGGGAGCAGGCGGTGCAAACCGTGGTGATGACCGCTGTCGCCAATGCGGGGCAAGCCTGCATTGCCGGTTCGCGCGCGCTCGTTCACGAATCGATCTACGATCGGTTCGTCGCCGATTGTCAGGCGATGGCCAACAACATCCCGATCGGCGATCCCAATAGCACCAGCACGGTGATGGGTCCGATCGCGCATCGCCTGCAATACGATCGCATCATGTCGATGCTCGATCATGCGCGCAGCGAAGGTGCGGACTTCCTGTCGGGCGGCGAATCCTGCGGCGGTGACCTCGAAAGCGGCTATTTCATCAAGCCGACGCTCATCAACGACCCCGAAGCCAAGCTCGAAATCAGCCGCGAGGAAGTTTTCGGCCCGGTCGTTAGCCTCATGCCGTTCAAGGACGAGGACGACGGCGTCGCCAAGGCCAACGATAGCGTGTTCGGCCTTGCCGCCTATATCGAGAGCACCAATATCAAGACCGTGCACCGGGTCGCTGCCAAGCTCGATGCTGGTAACGTGCTGGTGAACGGTGCTGGCGGCCTGCCGACAGCGGCCCCGTTCGGCGGCCACAAGCAGAGCGGCGTTGGCCGGGTCGGCGGCATCTGGGGCATTCGCGAGTTCCTGCGCACCAAGAATGTCCACATCGCGATGTGATTGTGATATATGTCTGAACAGAATCTTTGAACTGAGACGGTGCGGTTCGCATGAGCTATGGCGGCCCGCAAAAAGAAGGAGAAAGACAATGCCCAAGGCAAAACTGCGCCACGTCGCCATCAATTGCGAAGATCTCGAAGGCGAGGCCAATTTCATGAAGAGCGCGTTCGAGCTTGAGGAAGTCGGCCGGGCGGGCGACGTCACCAAGTCGGGCGCGATCTATCTGAGCGACGGCGTGATGAACATCGCGCTGATCCGGATCGAGGATCCCGAATTCCCGAATTACAACCCGCAGGGCCTCAACCACATCGGTTTCGTGACCCCGGATCTCGATGGCTCGATCGATGCGGCTGAAGCCGCCGGCGGCAAGTCGATGGTAGACCGCGACAACAAGATGGCCGGCGCGACCTGGGAAATGAAGATGAAGTCGGCCAGCGGCAAGTTCGATTTCGACCTTTCCGATCACGGCTGGCCGGGCATTACGCTTTAGAGCATCGCGTGGAAAAGTGGGAACCGGTTTTCCGCAAAAACGATGCGACAACAAGGATATAGAGCGGGCTGCAACGGGGAAACCTGTTGCGGCCCCTTTTGTGCCTGCATCTCGTCGAGCCCGCCGCAAAAGAAATTACTCAATTCGCCTCGGATTTGATTGGACGCAATTTCGCGAGGCTCCTTTCGACCTATTCCTCTCGTGGAAAGGAGAAAGGCTATGTCGAAGCCCAAACTGCGCCACGTTGCGATCAAGACCGACGATGTTCACAAGGAGGCGGCCTTCTGGAGCGACGCCTTCGATCTCGAGCAGGTGGGCGGCCATGGCGACGTTGCGGTGTGCCTTAGCGACGGGGTCATGAACCTCGCCATCATCCGCATCGATGACCCGAACTTCCCCAACTACGCTGCGCCGTTCGGCCTCAACCATCTCGGCTTCGTGGTCGACGACATCGACAGCCAGGTCGACAAGTGCACCGGCCTTGGCGCGGTATCGACCGTCGATCCCAACCACCGTCATGCCGGGGCGACCTGGGAGATGAAGATGCGCTCGCCAAGCGGTGTCGACATCGATCTGTCGGATCACGGCTAGCCCGGCATCACACTTTGATTTTAGGTCGCGATATTCGCGACGCAGAGCCGCTACCAGCGGTCCATTGAGGCGACGAGGGTGTCGACGAACCAGTCGATCTCCTCGCGCCTGTCGGCGTCGAGCGTCCGGCTGCCCTCCAGCACGATGTCGAGGTGCATCCCGCGCAGCAGCAGCGTGAGCGCATTGGCGGGTGCCTCGGGATTGGCGAAGGTCAGGCCCTCGCGCTCGGCATAGGCGGTCATGACATTGATGATTCCGCCGCGGGATGCCGCAGCCAGCGCCTCGCCGGCGGCGCGCAGTTCCGGAAAACGGTGCGATTCGCCGCAGATCAGGCGGACCACGCCGTAATGGCGGGAATCGAGGCCGATCTCGAGGCTCTTGTAGGAAAATTCGCGCAACATGTCGGTCAAGGGCCGTGACGGATACTCGACCGCCCTGATCCTGGAGCTGAGATCGCCTTCGACCATCTTCTTCATCATCGCGATGAACAGGTCTTCCTTCGACGCGAAGCGCGAATAGAGCGTCGTCTTGGAAACGCCCGCTGCCTTGACGATTGTCGCCATCGAGGCGCCGCCGTAGCCGTGGCGCAGAAACTCGGACAGCGCGACCTCGACAAGCTCGTTCTCGATGTCGGCCACGTCCTCCAGCCGGGGCCGCCCGCGCGTGCGCCGCCCCACCGCGATGGCGGCGGACTGCTTCGGAGTAATGGCGCTCGTTGCTGTCATTTGGGGTCCCCAAAACCCGCTTAACAGATAGCTGGCCAAGCAAGCAAATCGCGAGGACGTGACCGGGTCAGATCGCGCTTACCTGCGACCGGCGGCGAGCCGCGCCGGTTCGCCCTGTTCCCATCCCGCAAGAATGCCGCCGTACGGCACCGGCATGGCCTCGACCGGCCTTGCAACGGGCACCGGCCGAGGGTGCGCCAGTTCGAAGGCGCTGGTGTAATCTTCGAACCGCTCGGCCACTTCATGCGGATCGAGCCCGAACATTTCGAGGCTGTGCCGATGCGGATGGCGTTCGAGCGTCCGGTCCGAACTGGCCATATAGTCGCCCATCGCGGGCAGCGCGGGAGCGATGTCCATGTCCAGAAAACGGTAAATCTCGCGCATCACGCACTGCCAGTCGCGCTCCATGTCGCCATAACGCACATCGATGCGCTGACCTGCGGGGATGGCCTCGCGAACCTTGCGCATCCGGTCGATCTGCAGTTCGGTCTTAGACAACCATTCGCGACCTATCGCGGCGGGATCGACCCGGTCGGAATGAATGATCATCTGGTTCCAGACCAGCGAACACGAGCTTCCGACCACGGCGCAGGGCTCGCGATACGTGAAGACGATGCGCGCGTCGGGGAACACGGCAAGCAGCGCGGGCAGATCGAGCATGTGCTGTGGTGTCTTGAGCACCCAGGGGCGTGTGTCATCCTCGCCCCGTGCCCAACCTACCAGCCGCAGCAGCATGGCCATTGTGCGATAGGCGGGTGTCGCATCCTGAACTTCGGCCCACCGGCCATAGGAGGGAACGTGCCACTGCGCCTCGTGCTTCATGCCCCAGATCGAACGGACGAGCAGGCCAAGTTCCTCTTCCGGCTCGAATGGCCCCGAAGGATGGATGACCGCCGTGCTCGGGTTGAATGCGTGGATCGCGCCCATCGCCAGTCGCCCGACGATCCAGCGCCGGTCGGGCATGCCCGGCCGGAATTCGGGAGCAGGCACGGGATTGATCGTCTCGAACGAGCGCATGTGGGAAAAGCGCGCATCGGCGGCAAGCAATCGGTGCAACCGCGTGGTTCCCGACCGCATCGGACCCACCACAATCACCGGACGTGCCAGCGAACGGCGAGCGATGCCGGGATGCTCGGCAAAGATCGCCTGAGCAAAAAGCCTGTCCTTGAGCACCTTTTGAAGCTGCCCGACCGCAGCAAAATGTCCCAGATTGTTGAGCATGGCCTCATCGAGCAGCGCGGTAACCAGCTTTTCCAGCGGGGCGCGAAACCATGGATCGCCGAAGTCATCCAGGCCGGTCTGCGCGCGCAATCGGTCCAGCAGGGACCTCCGCATCGAGCTCGGGGCGGGTCATGGCACGAGTGCCCCAGGCAGCGCACAGAGAGGCATTTGCAGCGTCGACAAGCCGCGAACGTTTCGAAAGCTGTGCGGGCGCGATCATGCACTTTCCGAAAGTCTTGAACACGCTAGATTGTTCCTGACAGATGCGTGATGCGCAAGTCCCGAGATGCAGGCTTCCCGCGTGGTGGCGCGAAGGATGTGCTGGCGCGATCTGGCTTTCGCATTGCGGCTTCAGTCCAACGACTGTATGTTCCCT
>CAMDQY010000062.1 GCA_945906005.1 Novosphingobium sp. Chol11
CGGCAGCTTGGGGCCGCCGATGAACAGCAGAAAATGCGGATCGGCATGGTTCAATTCGCCTTCGAGCCATATGCCGTCGTAGCGGAATTTGCCCCACTTACCCGACTTATGATCGGTCACCTTGACCGCGCCGTCGCCGAGATCGGCATATTCCATGCCGTTTATGGGATGGGGCTCGACAAGCATTATGGTTCCTCTCGCGATTCACGTCGGTTTAAGCAGACTATCACGCGCCGAGCCGCAGCTGGCAACAGGCTAGCTAACCGCCGAGTTCAATCACCTGCGAGGCGAGACGTTCGACTTCCGCGCGGTCGTGGCTGACATAAAGAATCGGCAGCTCCAATTTGTCGCGCAGCCGCTCGATGACGCTCATGATTTCCTCGCGGCGGGGAGCGTCGAGCGAGGACAGCGGCTCGTCCATCAGCAGGAAACGCGGGGCGCAAAGCAGCGCCCTCCCGATCGAGACGCGCTGCGCCTCACCGCCTGAAAGCGTGCGCGGCCAGCGATCGAGCAGGTGGCCAATGCCGAGGAAGTCGGTCGCATGATCGAGCGTCATCCAGCGCGCCTCCGGCGAAGCCAGCGCCCAGCCATAGAGCAGATTGTCGCGCACCCGCCGGTGAGGGAACAGTCGCCCGTCCTGGAAGACATAACCCGCGCGCCGATGCTGGACCGCAACGTCGATGCCTGCCTCGCTGTCGAACAGCACTTCGCCGCCGACCAGCACGCGGCCTCTGTCGGGCTTCAGCAGCCCCGCAACCATGTTGAGCACCGAGGTCTTGCCTGCGCCCGATGGTCCGAACAGCGCGGTAAGGCCGCCGGGCGCAGTAAACTCAGCGCGGATCGTCCGCTCACCAAGCTGGCGCTCCACCTGGATTTCAAAGGACATGGCCACCCCGTCCGTGGCCTGAACGTCGCACCAGCACTTCGGACGCGACCAGCGCCGCCAGCGAGAGCGCCACTGCGATCAGCGACAGCCGCGTGACCTGCGCTTCGCTGCCGGGGATCTGCAGCGCGCCGTATATCGCCAGCGGCAAGGTGCGGGTTTCGCCAGGGATGTTCGAGACGAAAGTGATTGTCGCGCCGAACTCGCCGATCGACCGGGCAAAGCCGAGCACTGCGCCCGCCAGCAGACCAGGGACGGCGAGCGGAAGCGTAATCGTTGAAAAGATGTGCATCGGCGATGCGCCAAGCGTCGCGGCCGCGTCCTCCAGTCGCCGGTCCACCGCCTCGATCGACAGGCGCATCGCCCGCACCATCAGCGGCAGCGCCATCACCGCCGCCGCGAGCGCCGCACCGGTCCAGCGGAACATGAAGGTGATACCCAGCCATTCGTTCAGCCAGCGACCGGCGGGGCCATTGTTGCCAAAGGCAATCAGCAGCAACCATCCCGTCACAACCGGCGGCAGTACCAGCGGCAGATGGACGACCGCGTCGAGCAGTACCTTGCCCGCAAACCTGCCGCGAGCGAGCAGCCAGGCAAGTGCAAAGGCCACAGGGATCGTCAGCACCACCGCAACCGCGCTGACCTTCAAGGACAGGAGAACGATCTCCCATTCATCGGCGGTGAAAAGTCCGCTCACTTGGCTCAGCGCACCGAGAAGCCATGCCGGGCAAAGATCGCCTTGCCCTGGCGCGAAATCAGGAAACGGCGGAAGGGTTCGGCATCGGCACTTGTCGAGCTACGCAGCACTGCGACAGGATAAGTGATCGGCGGATGGCTGGTGGCCGGAAACACGCCCACGACCTTGACCCGTTTCGATGCGCGCGCGTCGCTTGCATAGACAATCCCGAACGGCGCTTCGCCGCGCTCGACTAGGGCCAGAGCAGCACGCACGTTTTCCCCTCGTGCCAGCTTACCCGCAACCGAGGGCCAGACGCCAAGCTTCGTCAGCGCAGCCTTGGCGTATTTGCCCGCAGGAACCGAGTCGGGATCGGCAATTGCAAGGCGGCTGTTGCCGAGCGCGCGTGCGAGCGGGAACTTGCGGGCGATGGCGAGGCGCGATTTGCTGGAAGCGGGCGCGATCAGCACCAGCCGATTCGAGAGGAACGAGACGCGCGATTTTGTCCGCACCAGGCCCTTGCCCGCGACATGGTCCATCCAATCCTCGTCTGCCGAGATGAATAGGTCCGCCGGAGCGCCCGCATCGATCTGCCGCGCCAATGCCGACGAGGCGGCAAATGAGATCACCGGCCTTGCGTGCTTGCGCGCCTGCCATGCGCTGGCGGCCTCGCTCAAGGCCTCCTGAAGGCTTGAAGCGGCGAGGACAAGCGGACCGCGCTGCTGAGCCTGCGCCGAGGCCGCGCCAAGGCCCAGCACGCCAAGCAGCAGGCAAAGCGACAGCTTGCGAAACAGGGGCGGGATCATGAAGCCGCGCCCAATTTGGGTTTCGCCGCCATCAGCCCGATCAGCGTCAGCACCCCAGCCGCCGAAATCAAAATTCCCGCGTACATGCCCTTTCCGGATGCCGCCATCGCCTGCGCCGCAAACGGCGTCAGCGCGCCGCCGACAATGCCGCCCAAGTTGAACGCCACCGAAACGCCGGAATAGCGCACCAGCGGCGGGAACAGCGTCGGCAACCACGCGCCAAGCGGCCCGTAGACGAAGCCCATCACGAACAGCGCAGCCGAGAGCGTGGCGAACACGGTCCACAGCGAACTTGCGGACAGCCCCGCTCCGAACACCAGGCCCAGCACGATGGTCGCCATGGCGCCCAGCAGCAACGTACGCCGCGCGCCGTTCCTGTCTGCCATCACCGCCGCAACCGCGATGCCGAGCGCGAGAAAGACGTTTGCCGCGAGCTGCACTCCGAGAAACGCCTCGCGCGAATGGCCCAGCACACCAGTGCCCTGCGCCAGCGCATAGGCCGTGGCGAGATAGAAGATAGCGAAGCAGGCGACCGCGCCAGCGGTTCCCGCCAGCAGCGTGCCGCTATGATCCGAGATCAGCCGCGCGAGCGGCACCTTGGGCGGGCGCTCCTGTTCTAGTGCCTCGCGGAACTGCGGAGTTTCCCCGATCCTTAATCGGACCCACAGGCCAAGCCCAACCAGCACCGCGCTCAGCAGGAACGGCACGCGCCAGCCCCATGCCCGGAAATCGGCATCGGATAGCCACAGGCCGAGCACCAGAAACAACCCGTTGGCGGCCAGAAATCCCACCGGCGCGCCGAACTGCGGGGCCGAGCCGAAGCGTGCTTCCCATCCTTTTGGCGCATTCTCCACCGCCAGCAGCGCCGCGCCGCCCCATTCGCCGCCAAGCCCGAAGCCTTGCCCGAACCGCATCAGGCACAGCAGCGCGGGCGCGATCCATCCGGCCTGCGCATACGTCGGCAGGAAGGCGATTGCGAGCGTCGAACCGCCCATCGTCAGCAGCGATGCGACCAGCGTCGACTTGCGCCCGATGCGATCGCCGAAGTGGCCGAAAACAACCGCCCCCACCGGGCGCGCAAAGAACGCGATCCCGAAGGTCAGAAACGACAGCGCAAGTTGTGCAGCCGGGCTCTGCTCTGGAAAGAACAGCGGACCGAACACCAGCGCGGCGGCGGTCGCATAGATATAGAAGTCGTAGAATTCCACCGCCGTGCCAGCGAGCGAGGCGACAAGGATGCGGGCATGCTGGCGGATCGGGTTCATGCGCAGTGACTTGCCGCTTGAAAGCGGGCTGTCAATCTCCCGGCCCGGCCGATCAAGTTTTGACTTCGGCAACCAGTGCGCAGAAACTGACCGAACCGGGACTCGCCCCACCACCCCGGTTTCAAAAGGACAGCGCAGATGGACCTCGATCTTCACGTAACCCGGTTCGATTGGGCGGGCGGTTCCGCCGGGATCGGACCGGGGCTCGCGAACCTTGCTCGGACTGCCGAAGCCATCGGTGTCCGCACACTTTCGCTGATGGATCACTACTTCCAGATCGAATTTTCCGGTGCTCCCGACGATCCCATGCTCGAAGGTTATACCGCGCTCGGCTTCACCGCTGGCGTGACCGAGCGCTTGCGACTGCGTCTGCTGGTCACCGGCGTTACCTACCGCCACCCCGGCCTGCTCGCCAAGATCGTGACGACACTCGATGTTCTTTCGCAGGGTCGCAGCGAACTCGGCATCGGTGCTGCCTGGTACGAGCGCGAGCATCTTGGCCTTGGCGTGCCCTTCCCGCCGCTGTCCGAGCGATTCGAGCGGCTCGAGGAAGCGCTGCAAATCTGCCTGCAGATGTGGAGCAGCGACAATGGCCCCTATGCGGGCAAGCATTACCAGCTCGCTGAAACGCTGTGCGTTCCCGAGCCCGTCTCTCAGCCGCGCCCAAGGATCATGATCGGCGGCAGCGGCGAGAAGAAGACGCTGCGCCTCGTCGCTCAATATGCAGATGCCTGCAACATTTTCGGAGATGCAGAGGTGGTCGCGCACAAGATCGAAGTGCTGCGACGGCACTGTGACACCCTGGGGCGCAATATTCGCGAGATCGAGGTAACCGCCTTCGTGCATCCGCAGCCGGACTGGACTTCTGCGGACGTGGTGCGCGGAGCGGAAGCTCTGGCGGTTGCGGGTGTCGCCACGGTCATGGTCTCGGCCGATGGTGCCAATCCTGCCGAATGGCTGGAGCGTTTGGTTGCACCTGCGATGGAGGGCCTGCGCGCCATAACGCCGCGCGCGCTCTAGCTAATCGAGAATATCCGGAGAGAGACGACGATGCCCGATCATGACTTGGTAATTCGCAACGGACTGGTGGCCGACGGGTTGGGCGGGGAACCGTTCGTCGCAGACGTGGCGATAGACGGCAATCGCATTGCCCATGTGGGCGCCGTAACCGGGAAAGGCGCCGAAGAAATCGACGCCGCCGGAATGCTGGTCGCGCCCGGCTTCGTCGATGTGCACACGCATTATGATGGCCAGGTCGCCTGGGACAACCGCCTCACGCCGTCGAGCTTTAACGGTGAAACGACCGCCATTCTCGGCAATTGCGGGGTCGGCTTTGCCCCGGTCAGGCCGGACGCGCGCGACGCGCTGCTGGAACTGATGGAAGGGGTGGAGGACATCCCCGGCGCGGTCCTGCGTGCCGGGCTCGGCTGGCAGTGGGAATCGTTCGAGGATTACCTGACCTTTCTCGGCTCGCGCGAATACGACATGGATATTGCGGCGATGATCCCGCACGCCGCGCTGCGCACCTACGTCATGGGTGAACGCGCCTGGGCGCACGAAGCGGCGAGCGAGGCGGACATCGCCGAAATGCGCAGCCTCGTGATGAAGGCGGTTCGCGAGGGCGCAATTGGTTTCAGCACATCGCGCTCGACCAATCACCGCAGCGTTAACGGCAAGGTGACACCTACATTGAAGGCCTGCGAGGCCGAACTCACGGCCATCGCCATGGCTATTGCCGAGGCAGGCGGCGGCGTCTTCGAATTTGCGTCGAGCACCGACCACACCGCGAAAAAAGCCGATTTCGCGATGTTCCGAAGGATTGCCGAAGCGAGCGGGATTCCGGTCACTTTCGCGATGGCCCAGATGAATTCCGAACCCGACGACTGGCGCACCATTCTCGATTACGCGGCAGATGCGCAGGCACATGGCATCAACATCGTGCCCCAGTTTCCGGTTCGCCCGGTTGGAGCCATAATCAGCGTCGAAGGTTCGACAAATCCGTTCAGGCATTCACCTGCCTATTTGGCGGCTCTGGCCGAACCCTTGCCGCTTGACCAAAGAGTCGCGCGCCTGCGCGATGAAAGTCTGCGCTCGCAGGTCCTCGCCGAAACGATGCCGCATGCTGACGGGCCTGTGATCGGCAGGTTCGGGGCGTTCGAACTGCTTTTCCCTCAGAGCGGACCGATCGAGTACGAACCCGCTAGGGAGGCATCGATCGGCAGCATTGCAAAGCGCGAGAACCGACATCCGCTCGAAGTGCTCTACGACGCCATGCACTTCGGCCACGAAGGGCAGTTGATCTATTTCCCGACGCTCAACTACTCCAACTACAACCTCGATCACGTCGTTGAGATGCTGCGCAGTCCCCACACCGTTCCGGGCCTGGGAGATGGCGGCGCGCATGTCGGCATCATCGCCGATGCGAGCTTCCCCACCTCGCTGCTGCTGCGCTGGTCCAAGCCCTGCAATCCCGACGGCTTCGATCTGGGCTGGATAATCAAGCGGCACACCGCGGATTGCGCGCGCCTGTTCGGCCTCGATGATCGCGGCGTGCTCACGCCGGGCAAGAAAGCCGATGTGAACATTATCGACCTCGACCGGCTCGGGCTCGAAGCGCCGGAAATCGTTCGTGACCTGCCCGATGGCGGCAGGCGCCTGCTCCAGCGCACCACCGGCTATGTCGCGACTATCGTCTCGGGCAAGGTGGTCAGCCGGAACGGCGAGCAGACCGGTAAGCTGGCGGGCCGGGTCATAACCGGCTTATCGAACTAAGTCGTTGAGCGAAAAGATGCAAAATCGGAACAGCCCGCCCGGTAGAAAGACCGCAGGGCTCGCCACGCAGACCACATCTCCAGCCAAGCTCGCCGGCGCGATCAAGACATTTGCGGCCGCAAGCAGCCTGCTGCGAAGCCCCGATGTGCTGCAATCGGGAGCAGGCGTATCGGAAAACCAGCAGGTCGACGACGACCGGATGACGCTGTTCCATCTCGACGGCGAGAAGCACCGCAAGCGCCGCGCCGCGGTCGCCCCGTTTTTCACACTGAGGGCGATCAAGTCGCGCTACGAACCGATCATGGAGACGACCGCAAACCGCATCGTTGCCGGGATTGCCGCCGAAAAGAACGTGAGGCTCGACAAACTGGCGTTCCAATACTCGGTGGCCGTGGCCGCCGAAGTGCTGGGCCTTGACCATTCCGATCTCCCCGCGATCACGCGCAGGATCGAGGATACGATCAACACCGATCCGACCTCCAACCGTCCGGTCAAACCCGAATCCGACGAAGCAGTCCGCAAGTTTTTCGAACACGACGTGCTTCCCGCCATCGATGCGCGCAGAAGTGATCGCCGCGAGGACGTCATCTCGCGCATGCTCGATGCCGGCGCATCCGATGACCTGATCCACACCGAAGTGCGCTCCTATGCCTTTGCCGGGATGGTGACGACGCGCGAGCTGATCGTGATGTGTACCTGGTACATGATCGATAATCCCGAATTGGCGGACCAGTTTCGAAGCGCAGGGCAGCAGGATCAGCTCGCTATAGTCGATGAGGTTCTCCGGCTGGAACCGATCGTGGGCTATATCCGGCGCACCGCCGCCGCCGACATCGATCTGCCCGGTCACGGTCTTGTGCCCGCCGGGACCTCGCTCACCATCGACGTGCGCAAGGCGAATACCGACGAGGCCGTGACAGGGCCATGCCCGCACCTGATCGACGCGCACCGCGTCGCCTCCCGGACACCGGGCAGCAGCTACATGAGCTTCGGCGACGGTCCCCACCGCTGTCCCGGCGCGCAGCTGGGCCTCGCGGAAGCCAGGGTGTTTCTGGACCGGCTGTTGCGCCTGCCGAACCTGCGTTTCACCAAAGAACCGAAAATGGCTTGGTTCAAGCCGATCGCCAGCTATGTCTTTCTGGAAGCCGAACTGACCTGCGATTGAACGCGGCGTGAGGCGGGAGTGGAACGAGCACATGACCAAAATCACCACCCATTCCTCGATCTGCCGGTTCTGCACGACCGGTTGCCCGGTGCTGGTCGACGTTCGGGAGGGCAAGGTCGTCAAGGTGTCCGGCAACCGCGAGGCGCCAAGCTATTACGGCTTCTGCTGCACGCGCGGACAGGCGGTTCCCGAACAGCATAATCATCCCGAGCGACTGCTGGTCTCGGTCAAGCGCGCCGCCGACGGTCGCTTTGCGCCGATCGCCGCAGAGGCCGCGATGGACGAGATTGCCGCGCGCCTGCAGGCGATTGCCGCCGAGCATGGCCCGGACAGCGTCGCCGCCTACATGGGCACCTATACCAACGTGGGCGCGGCGACGGTGCCGTCCATGACCGGGTTCCTGCGTTCATTCGGCACCTCAGCGATCTATTCGGCCAACACCATCGACCAGCCGGGCAAGGACATTGCGTCGGCGCTGCTCGGCGGTTGGGATGCCGGGCTGCAGACCTTTGGCGAGGCTGACGTATGGATGATCCTTGGCGGCAACGGACTGGTTTCGCTTGCCGTCACCCTGCCGGGTCAGAATCCGGGACGGCGCCTGACCGATGCGCTCGAGCGCGGCATGAAACTGATCGTCGTCGATCCGCGCAGGACCCAGACCGCTGACCGTGCTCACCTGCACTTGCAGCCGCGCCCCGGCGAGGACGCCAGCATTGTCGCCGGCATCATCCGGCACATCCTTGCCAACGACTTGCACGATGCCGGGTTCGTCGCCGACAACGTGGGCGGTGTGGACACGTTGCGCCGCGCGGTCGAACCGTTCACGCCGGACTATGTCTCGGCGCGCGCCGGCATTTCGGCTGGCGACCTTGTCCAAGCGGCGGAGATATTCGCCAAGGCAAAGCGCGGCATCGCGGTGGGCGCAACCGGCGTGAACATGTCGGGAAGGTCCAGCCTCAACGAGTATCTGATCCTTGCGCTCAACACGATCTGCGGACGCTTTCTGCGAGAAGGCGACTGTGTCCCCAACCCCGGCGTCCTGCTGCCGCGCGCAGTCCCCAAGGCGCAGCCCAGACCTCCCCGGCGCGCGCGTGGCCTTGGCCCGGAACTATCCGTTCGCGGCCTCACCCCCGCGATTTCCGGCATGCCTACCGCCGCCCTCGCCGACGAGATCCTGAACAGCAGGATCAAGGCGCTGGTATCGGTCGGAGGCAACCCCGTCGCGGCCTGGCCGGACCAGCCGCGCACGATTGCCGCGCTGGAAAAGCTCGAACTGTTCATTCAGGTCGACATCAAGATGTCGGCATCCGCCAAGGCGGCAGACTACGTCATTGCGCCCAAGATCGGCTACGAGGTGCCGACGGCTTCTTATCTCAAGGAGAGCATGGAGCTGTACTCAGCGGTCGCAGGCGCGCCCGAGCCAATGGGCCTCTATGCACCCGCATTGGTAGAGCCGCCCGAAGGTTCGGACTTGGTCGAGGAGTGGGAGTTTTTCTACGGTCTCGCCCAAAGGATGGGCCTTGGCATTTCGCTCAAGTTTCCGAACCGTTCAGCCGGTGCCCAACGCGAACGCCGCGCCTCCATCGAGATCGACATGAGCAACAAACCGACCTCGGACGAGGTGCTGGAGATGCTGTGTTCGGGCTCGCGAATCCCGCTCGACGAAGTGAAGAAGCACCGCAATGGCGCGCTGTTTCCCGAGGACATCAGGGTCGCGCCCAAGGATCCGGATTGCGATGCACGGATGAACGTCGGCGACGAGGCGATGATCGGCGAACTGGCCGCGATGCTCGACGAGCCGCTGGTTGCCGATGTTGGCGGCGAGGCGTTTCCGCTACTACTGGTCTCGCGGCGCATGGCGCATGTCTATAATTCCGCCGGTCGGGACATGCCGCAACTGGTCCGCAAAGGCGGCACCTACAACCCGCTGTTCGTCCACCGCGACGACATGGCGCGCTTGCAGATTGCCGACGGAGACGACGTCGAAATCACCTCGCGACATGGGTCGATACGCGCGGTCGCCGAACTGGACGACACGATGCGGCCCGGCGTCATTTCGCTAAGCCATGCGTTCGGCGATCTGCCGTCCGAAAACGCGCCCGTCCGCTCGGTCGGCACCAATGTCGGCGCGCTGCTCAGCGTGGAAGACGATTTCGATCGCCACTCCGGCATCCCGCGCATGAGCGCCTTGCCGGTACAAGTGGCGAAGGCCGTCTGACCCCATCGGCAATGCTAAACGATAGCGGCCATCAAAGCGCCTCGATGATGGTGACGTTGGCCATTCCGCCGCCTTCGCACATTGTCTGAAGGCCATAGCGCAGACCGCGTGCGCGCAGCGTGTGGATCAGCGTCGTCATCAGCTTGGCCCCGGTGCAGCCGAGCGGATGGCCGAGCGCAATCGCCCCGCCGTTGACGTTGAGCCGTGCCGGATCGGCGCCGATTTCCTTCAGCCAGGCCATCGGCACGCTCGCGAACGCCTCGTTGACCTCGAACAGGTCAATATCGCCGATTGCCATGCCTGCGCGCTCCAATGCGAT
The DNA here is from genome assembly GCA_945906005.1 of Novosphingobium sp. Chol11. Lineage (GTDB taxonomy): Bacteria > Pseudomonadota > Alphaproteobacteria > Sphingomonadales > Sphingomonadaceae > Novosphingobium. The sequence continues at coordinate 10,105 of CAMDQY010000062.1, forward strand.
GCGGGTGGCGCGGATCGGCTCTTCGAGCATGATGACAGGATCGCCGCCGGTCACGGTCATGTGGTGGACTCGCGCCAGTGGGTTCAGGCCTTGCGCCTTCACCGCCCGGTCGCTGGCGATGAGCATGGCCGCCGAGCCGTCGGCGATCTGACTAGCGGTGGCAGCGGTCAGCCGCCCGCCATCGCTGAGCAGCTTGACCGAAGCCATCGATTCGGGCGTCGCATCGTAGCGGATGCCTTCATCCCGGATGTGCATGGCCGCCCCGTTTTCGGTCTCGATCGCCAGCGGCACGATCTCGGCGTCGAATGCCCCCGCATCGGTCGCGGCAGCCGCGCGCTGTTGACTTTCGAGGCCGTAAGCATCCATCGCCTCGCGCGACAGGCCGTATTTCTCGGCGATCATTTCAGCGCCGGTGAACTGGCTGAATTCGGCGACGCCATACTTCTCGAGGATGCGTGCGCTCCACGGCAAGCCGCCGATACCGGCCTGCTGATACAGCGTCAGGTTGGTGAGCATCGGCACGCGGGTCATGCTCTCGACCCCGCCGGCGATCACCATGTCCTGTGTGCCCGACATCACCGCCTGGGCGGCAAAATGGACCGCCTGCTGCGCCGAGCCGCACTGGCGGTCAATCGTCACCGCAGGCACCGTCTCCGGCAGACCGGATGCCAGCACGACATTGCGCGCCGCCGCAAAGCTCTGCTCGCCGCCTTGCGTCACGCAGCCGAAGATGACGTCGTCGATCGCCGCCGGATCAATCCCGGTGCGTGCCAGCACCGCGTCGATGCTGGCTGCGCCGAGGTCGGCGGGATGCCACCCGGCAAGCGCGCCCTTGCGGCGACCGGTCGCGGTGCGCACGGCGTCGATGATGTAGGCTTGAGACACAGTTCACCTCGCTGCCGAAAATTGGATGCTCAGCCGCGCATCGCCCGAGGAGAAGTTCGTCAAACCGCGATTGGCTGCAGCGACCAGCCGGGCAGCAGCTTCAGCTCGTCGCACAGCTCCTGACCCTGGACGCACTGGCCGGCATACTTGTCGGCGTCCTTCGAGGTCGCAAGCCAGTTGCAGACCTCACCGATGACTTCGGGCGGGGTCCAGTCCTCTGCATTGAAGCCGAAAGCCTTCATGTCCTGCAGCAGACGCTCGGTCTTGATCGGGCCAGGCTGGACGTTGAACGAACGGATGCCCTGATCGCCATATTCAAGCGAAAGGAAGCCGGCCATCGAATGGCCCGCTGCCTTCGACATGCCATAGCACAGGCCATAGCCGCCGGTACCTGCCTTGCGGCTCGGCAGGTCGTAGGCCGAGGTCGATGTGATATAGATCACCGTGCCCCCGCCCTGCTTGATCATCGAAGGAAGGAAGTAGTGGTTGAGCACGAAGGGCGCGAAGGCGTTGCCGTTGACGTGTTTTTCCAGGATATCGATCGGGGTGTCGAGCATCATGTCCATGTGCCCAGGGCCGATGAAGCGGGCATTGTGCACCACCAGATCGACGCCGCCCCAGCGTTCCAGGACCGTGGTCGCCGCAGCGCCGAGCGAGGCACGGTCGAGCAGATCGGCCGGCAGGACCAGCACCTCGGCGCCTTCGGCGCGCATCAGATCGGCGGTGGAGGAAAGGCTGCCCGGCAGGGCCGAGGTGTCGGACTTAGTGACTGTCGAGGAGTGTTCGCGCTCCTCTCCCTCGTTGACCGTCCGCGCGGTTATCGCAACGTCAAAGCCGTGCTTGGCGAGGGTGACGGCAATGCCTTTGCCAACTCCGCGGCTGGCACCGGTAACGAAGGCGCGTTTCCTAGATCTCGACATCTGCATCCTTTCCCACTTGCGGCCCGGCCTCCAGCAGGCCGAACTTAGCTTTTCAAAGCGGGTAAGCCCGGACTGCGGCACTGTCAAAGGGATGGGCAAGCGGTCGAACGGTGCATGAGTGGTGGCATTCACTGCTCCCCGTTCATCCTCACGAAGCCCGAACGAAGGCCCGCTTCGACGCTCAGCAAGCGAATCCCTTGCGAAAGGAAAGTCCGGGTGGTGGAGCAGCCAGTCCGCTGCGAACCTCTCTCTCAATCCGGAATTCCCGACTAATCGGGAAAATAGCGGGAATTTCGCCGATATTGGCATATTGGTAGCGCGATGTGCTCTCAAGACCCCTGAATTTGCGCAGGTATCGAGCCAAATTCGCGTATCGCAAAAGCGGGAAGAGTTTTCCAATCTGGGCATATTGACGGGAATGGACCACACATGAAGATCGACAGGCTCGCAGTGTGGCTCAACACGATCGGCTACACATCAGCCGATCTTGTCGAGTTCGCGCGCAGGCTCGAAGCCTGGGGCTATGGAACCTTGTGGATCAACGATGGCATGGGCAGTGATCCGATGGTGCTGGCCGCGCGTATTCTTGCCGGTACCGAAAGGCTTCAGGTTGCCCTTGGCGTCGCCAATATCTACTCGCGCGATCCGACAACGATGATCGGCGCTCAGTACGGTCTCAACGAGCAGTGGGACGGTCGCTTCCTTCTGGGCATGGGCATATCCCATCCCTTCATCGTCGAGGACATGCGGGGCCATACCTATGCCAAACCCGTTGCAACCATGCGGTCATACCTGGAGGCAATGTCAGGGGTCGAATATGCGGGACCGCCACCCGCCCAGAAGCCGTTGACCGTTATTGCCGCGCTTGGTCCCAAGATGCTGGAACTTGCCCGTGACATGGCTGATGGTGCCCATCCCTTTTCCAC
>CAMDQY010000063.1 GCA_945906005.1 Novosphingobium sp. Chol11
GCATGGATCACATGCTCAAGGACCTGGCGCGCGGCCAGCTTAGCCATACCGCGCCGGGGGCCTTCGAGATCGGCGTCAACATTGCCGATACGCCGGGTAAGGTGGTCTACGAGACGCCGCTGTTCCAGCTCATCCAGTACACACCGACGACCGACAAGGTGCTCAAGACGCCGCTGGCGATCTTTCCTCCGTGGATCAACCGCTTCTACATCCTCGACCTCAACGCGAAGAAGAGCTTCGTTCGCTGGGCCGTGGCGCAGGGGATCAGCGTTTTCATGGTTTCGTGGAAATCGGCGGACGCCTCGATGGCCGACGTCGCGTGGGACGATTACATCGCCTCACAGATCGAGGCGATCGAACATGTCTGCAAGCGCCTCAAGGTGCCCTCGGTTCATACCATCGGCTACTGCGTGGCCGGAACGACGCTGGCCGCAACGCTGGCGGTGATGGCGCGCAAGCATATTGCCGACAAGGTGGCGAGCGCGACCTTTTTCACCGCGCAGGTCGATTTCGAGGATGCAGGCGATCTGCTTAACTTCGTCGATGACAACCAGATCGGAATGCTTGGCGCGCTGGCGACCGACGGTTATATCGACGGGCGCTATCTCTCGGCGACCTTCAATCTCCTGCGCGGCAACGAGCTTCTCTGGAACTATGTCGAGAACCACTACCTCAAGGGGGAGGGTTATCCCGCGTTCGACCTGCTGCACTGGAACGGCGACTACACCAACCTTCCAGCCAAGTGGCATCGCGACTATCTGCGCGAGCTCTATCGCGATAATCGGCTGATCATTCCCGATGCGCTTCATGCCTGCGGCGAGCCGATCGACCTTCGGCGGATCGAGACGCCCTGCTACATACAGGCGGGACGCGAGGATCACATCGCGCCCGCGCGTAGCGTGTGGAAGCTGACCCGCCACATCTCTGGCCCGTGGACATTCCTGCTGGCCGGCTCGGGCCACATCGCCGGTGTCATAAATCCGCCCGACGCGAACAAGTATCAGTTCTGGACCAACGAGGGTCCAGCCGATTCGCTCGAGGCTTTCGTTGCGGGTGCGAGCGAGCATCCGGGAAGCTGGTGGCCGCATTGGAATGACTGGCTGGTCGCTCACGGGTCGAAGAAGGTGGAGGCGAGCGGCAAGCGCAAGCCGGGCGGCAAGGGCGACAAGGCGATCGAGGATGCGCCGGGACGCTACGTCAGGACGCGATAGTCCGCGATAACGCGTGCACCGTTTATGTTGCACTGCACAAAAATCAGTTGACTTCGCTTGGTGCAGCATTTATTGTGCACTGCAACATAAACGTTGGACAAGTCCGGCGAGCGAGGAATCATTCAGATGGCCGAGAATGAAAACGGAACGGCGGAAGCCTCTGCCGAAAAAGCCTATGCAGAGGCTTTGGAAGCGATCGCGCCTGTAAAGAGCGTGCCTGCCGATGTGCCGGCCGCATTACCGGAAAAGCCGGTCGTCGATCCGGTCGCTGCCGCCATGGTAATTCCGTCGGTCAAGCCGAAGGTGGCGCGCAAGCCCGCACCGACAGCCAAGGCAATTCCGGTGACCAAGCCAGTCGCTAAGCCAATCGCTAAGCCCGCTTTGAAGACGGCGATTCAGCCGACCGCCAAGCCGAGCGTCAAGGTTGCGAAGAAGGTGGCCAAGGTCACCACGCCCGCCAAGCCAATACTGAAGAAGCTGCCTGTTGCCGCGCCAGCCATCGCGCCTGCCGCACCTGTCACGATGAAAAAATCCACCACCCCGACCAAAGCCGCATTCGCGAAAACCAAGGACAATACCATGACCATCAAGACCAAGATCACCGAAGGGCTCGAGACCGTAATGGGCGAAGCCCAGAGCAAGGCCAAGGAAGCTTTCGAAAAGAGCTCGGCATTTCTCGGCGACTATGCCGCATTTGCCAAGGGCAACGTCGAAGCCGTCGTCGAATCGGGCAAGATCCTCGCCGAGGGTCTGCAGGATATGGGCACGAACCTTGTCGCCGAGGGTCGCTCGACCTTCGAGACGGTTTCGGCCGACATCAAGGACATGGCTGCTGCCAAGTCACCGACCGACCTGATCCAGCTGCAGAGCGACATGTTCCGCAAGAGCTTCGACAGCGCGGTTGCTTATGGTTCGAAGAACACCGAGGCGATGCTCAAGATCGCGAGCGACGCGATTGCGCCGATTTCCAGCCGCGTCAGCCTCGCTGTGGAAAAGATGCGCCAGGTCGCCGCCTGACACGCTCGGATATACTGAATGCCAAAAAGGGTCGGGCGACGATTGGCCGTCCGGCCCTTTTGTTGTTTGATAACTGTCATCGGTGCATAGGGCGGGTCTTGTGAATTGACCCCGGCTTGCGGTATTCTTGCCCGATGCATCTTAATCCCGACCCATGCGAATTTGTTTTTGGCCTTCCCCGGTCAGGCGTTGGCCTGCCGCGCGCTGGCGATGGCGACGAAGACGGCCCTGGCGGACCGGGCCATGGTGACCGCGATGGCGACGACCAGGTCGGCGTTGCGACCAAGACCCGCACCAAGACCAAGAAGCCGAGGCAGTTCAAGGTACTGTTGCTGAACGACGACTACACGCCGATGGAATTCGTGGTGATGGTGCTCAAGCGTTTCTTCGCCATGGATCTCGAACAGGCGACCCGCGTCATGCTCCACGTTCACCAGAAGGGCGTCGGTGTCTGCGGCATCTTCCCTTACGAGATAGCCGAAACCAAGGTGAACCTGGTGATGGACTTCGCGCGGCAGAATCAGCATCCGCTGCAGTGCACGCTGGAAAAGGCCTGAAACCTCGCTAAACCAGCCTTCCATTGCAATGAGGGCGGAGCAAAATGCATACTGAAATCCTGATTCTTGCCTGGGGTGCAGTTCTGCTGCTCGTCCACATATTCGTCGCCGGGCACTACAAGACCAAGCAGTACGGAACCCAGTGGAACATCGGCGCCCGTGACGAAGCGCTTGGGCCGCTTGAACCGGTCGCGGGTCGGCTCGTGCGAGCGCAGGCCAACTTCGCCGAAACCTTTCCGATTGCCGTGGTCGCCTTGCTCGGCGCGGTCATTGCCGGGCGGACCAGCGATCTTACCGCAATCGGCGGTTGGATCTGGCTTGGTGCGCGTGTGGCCTATCTGCCCGTCTATTGGATCGGGCTTAAGGGCGTGCGAACCGCGATCTTGATGGTAGGCCTGGTAGGACTGATCATGGTGCTGTGGCCGTTGCTTGCACCCTAGAGCCTGATGACATTACATTGATCCACCGGGATTGCCGCTGGAAGTGTGTCGGCAAGGAGCGAGGCGATGGCCGGGCTTGTTGCCCCGAACGAGCCGCGTGACGATGTCCGGCGCGCTTTCTAGCGGTAACCGCTTTGCGGCGGGCCGCTTTTGGCCGACTGCATCGTCTCTCGTCGGTCACTATATACTCGCATAGCTCCCTCCTCGTTTCTTGCATTCGGCCAAAATCGGCACCGTCGCGGCGGGACAATGTAATGTCATCAGGCTCTAAGGGCTTGTGCGCAATGCCGGGGAGCGGATAGAGCCGGAGCATTCCCGCGCACCGCGCTGACAGGCTGGCCTACCGCTTGACTTTCCTCACCGCCATCGACCGCTACATCTTCCGACTCGTGCTGATGCCGATGCTCGGCATTTTCGTGTTGGCTGCATCCCTTCTGATGCTCGACAAGATGCTGCGGCTGTTCGATTTCGTAGCGACCGAAGGCGGGCGGGTAAGCGTCGTGTTCAAGATGCTGGCCAACCTGATCCCCGAATATGCCAGCCTTGCCATACCGCTCGGGCTGATGCTCGGCATCCTGCTTGCGTTTCGCAAGCTTGCAACCAGCAGCGAACTCGACGTGATGCGTGCGGTGGGCCTCAGCTACACGCGACTGTTGCGCGTCCCCTATCTCATCACCCTGGCGCTGGTCATGGTCAATTTAGCGATTGTCGGCTACCTTCAGCCGCTTGCGCGCTACTATTACGAGCAGCTCAATTTCGAGCTCAAATCGGGCGCGCTCGGCGCTTCGATCAAGGTCGGCGAATTCACTACGCTCAAGGACCGGATGGCCCTGCGGATCGAGGAAAGCCAGGAGGACGGTCGCGGCCTGATCGGAATCTTTGCGCGCGTCGCCAACGAGAAGGGGCAGGTACTTTCCATCTCGGCGCAGGAAGGCCGCTTCCTCGCGCTGCAGAACAAGCCCGACACCATCGTGCTGCGGCTGATCGAAGGCCAGATCGTGCAGGACATGCCCGGCGAAGAGCCGCGCGTGCTGTCTTTCTCGCGCCATGACCTGCCGATCGACCTGCCCGCGATCGAGCGTTTCCGGCAGCGCGGCGGCAAGGACCGCGAATATATCCTGCCCGAGCTGCTTCGCATCGGCTGGAGCGATACCAGCAGCGCACAGGAGCGCGCCGGGAGCCAGGCCTCGTTCAATTACCGCATGGTCGAGGTGATCATGATGCTGCTGTTGCCGCTGCTTGCGGTGGCGCTGGCGATCCCGCCCAAGCGATCGACTTCGGCGCTTGGCCTGTTCGTCTCGATTGTGATGATCGTCGCCTATCACAAGATCAATCAGTACGGCGAAGATGTCGCCTCGCTCGGGCGGATCAATCCCGCGCTGGCGCTGTGGGGGCCGTTTTCGGTCTTCGCCGGGCTGATTTTCTGGATGTATTACCGGGTGGCCTATGTGCCCGGTGGTCAGGCGATTGGCTGGCTCGAGAAGTTCGCGAGCGGTTTAGGCAAGCGGCTGCGTTCGTTGATGCGGCGGCAGCGGATCCTGCCGACATTCGAACCCGTTCCGGTTCCGGCGGAATAGCCTGTGGAACTGGAATTTTTCCCTTCGCGGACCCTGGCGCTCTATCTCGCGCGCCTGTTCATCACCCGGATCGTCGGTGTGCTGGTCATGCTGGTCCTGGTGCTGATGATGCTCGACCTGCTCGGCGAGAGCGGCGATATCCTGGGCCAGCCGGGCAATGGCGAGGCGCAGCTTTTGCATTACGTCTCGCTGCGCGTGCCGCAACTGATCGCCCGGTTCCTGCCCTATTCGGTGCTGCTGGCCACGATCATCACCCTGGCGACACTCAACCAGAATTTCGAGGTCATCTCGATGAAGGCCTCTGGCCTGTCCGCGCACCAGGTGCTTGCGCCGCTGATCCTGACCGCGCTCGCCATCTCGTTGGTCAGCTTCGCTTTCAACGAGACCGTGGTCACGCGCGCGACTGCCACGCTGGAGGCATGGAAGGCGGTGGAATACGGCCCCGTGCCCCGCGCATCGTCGGTGCGCGACAACGTTTATCTGGCAGACGGACCGCATATCCTCGCCGCGGCGGTCGTGACCGATGGCGACGACGGCGTGCACATGCGCCAAGTGACCTACTACCGCCGCAACAGCCGCGACATGATCGTGGAGCAGATTCGCGCGCAAAGCGCCAGCTATGCGGCACCCGGCTGGAAGCTCGACAATGCAGTGCGCTTCGACGTTGCCGGTACGAGGACCGAAAAGCTGGCCAACATTACCGTCGCGCCGGGAATTACGCCCGAGCAGGTGCGCATCAGCAAGGTCGATGCAGACGCGCAGAACATTATCGAGCTATCGCGCTCGATCGACGCACTCAAGGCCGCGGGACGACGCACCAGCGAGCTCGAGGCTGCGTGGTGGCACAAGTTGTCGGGACCGCTGTCGGCGGTGCTGATGCCGCTGCTGGGTGGGGTGGCGGCATTCGGGCTCGCGCGATCGGGCCAGCTGCTGATCCGCGCGGTGATCGGCATGGCTTTGGGCTTTGCCTATTTCGTGGTCGACAATGCAGCGCTTGCGATGGGAAACTTCGGCGGATACCAGCCCTTCGTTGCCGCCTGGGCGCCGTTCCTGCTGTTCGCGCTGGTGGGAGAGACGGTACTGATCCGAACCGAGGAATAAATGCGAACGACAAGAGATTGCGCCTGCGCACAAACGAGCTAGTCTCTTGAGCGGGAGAGTCGTCATGGAAAAGCTCATCATCGAAGTGCGCATGAACGAAGCGGCGCGCAAGGAAGCCAACCCGCACGTTCCCTATACCCCCGACGAGATCGTCGCCGATGCGCTCGCGTGTGCAGAGGCCGGGGCCGCCATCGTCCATTTCCACGCCCGCAATGCCGACGGCAGCGAATCGAACAGCGTCGATGATTACCGCCGGATCGTGAGCGGCATCCGCGCGAAGTCTGACGTGCTGATACATCCGACGCTGGGGCAGTTCTTCGGCGGTGCCGGGCCGGACCAGCGCATGGCGCATATCGAGGCGCTGGCCGAAGAAGGGCTCGCTCCCGACATGGCCCCGCTCGATACCGGATCCAACAACATCGACATGTTCGATTGGCAGGCGAAAGAATTCGTCGGCGAGGGTCAGGTCTATGTGAACACGGCTGCGAACCTGCGCTACATGGCAGGCCGCCTGCGCGAATGGGGAGTGCGGCCGCAGCTATGTTCGTGGTCGATACCGAATCTGCGGCTGGCGGGCGCTTTCCTTGCCGCCGGACTGGTGCCCGCCCCGGCCTTCGTGACTCTAGTGCTATCGGGCGAGCGCGGCATCATGGGCCATCCCGCCACTGAGGCCGGACTTCGCGCCTATCTCGACTGCATGCCCAATGAGGCACCCGAGCAAACAATCGAGTGGAGCGCATTGTGCGGTGGGCGAGAAATCTTCAACTTGCTGCCGATGATCCTTCGCGAAGGCGGGCATGTTTCTGCGGGTCTCGGCGATACGACTTATTCCTCGCTCGGCCAACCGACTAACGCCGACGTGGTGCGCGCCATTGCCGCGATTGCCCGCGATGCGGGCCGCGAGATCGCCACGCCTGAGGAAGCTCGCGCGATGCTGGGCAAGCAATTGCAGCCGGCCTGATCCAATAACCGAACATCACTTGCGGGAGACAAGCCAATGACCGTAGCCGAACTGACCCGCGAGGAGATCGAGGCCGACACCCGCCCGATCCTCGCCGTCTCAGCCGATTCGCACATCACCGAACCGCCCAACATGTATATCGATTTCATCGACCCGGCATTCCGCGATCGTGCCCCCTACGTCGCGATCGAGGGGGAAAAGGGCGGCGAGGCCTTCTTCGTCGAGGGTTTCGCGCGGCCGATCGCGCTTGGCCTGCTGGCTGCCGCGGGCAAGGATCCGCGCGACATCAAGGTCACCGACGAGCGGTTTGCCGACCTTCATCTATCCGGCTGGGATCCGAAATACCGCCTCGCCGACCAGGACCGCGACGGAGTCCAGGCCGAATTCATCTACCCTACCGTCAACATGCTGATCTGCAATCACCCCGACGGTGAATTCAAGCGCGCTTGCTCATGTGCCTACAATCGCTGGCTCCAGACCTTCTGCGCCGAAGCGCCGGACCGCATCTACGGGCTGGGGCAACTTATCCTGCTCTCGCCCGAACAGGCGATCGCCGACCTCCGCGAAATCAAGGACATGGGCTTTCGCGGAGTGATGATGCCGGGCGAGCCTGACACCCCCGAAGACTATGACCAGCCGCTATGGGATCCGTTCTTCGCGGCGGCCGAGGAAATGGGCATTCCGCTCAGTTTCCACGTCCTCACCAGCGGCATGACCAAGGGTTTCATCGAGGGCAACAACATCCTTTCGGGCAAACGTCCTGCCAATCCCTCGCGCGCCGAAGGACGCGGCCCGCCGGTTGGACGCACCTTCGGGATCATGCGCAATTGCCAGGACATCCTCTCGATGTTCGTGTTCGGCCGGATCTTCGAGCGGCATCCCAGCCTCAAGCTCGTCTGCGTCGAGGCCGATGCGGGCTGGGCGCCGCACTACATGTACCGGATGGATCACTACTACCGGCGGCACCGGCACTGGAACGGCTATGCCGACTTGCCCAAGCTGCCTTCGGAGTACTTCAAGGAAAACATCTGGCTCACCTTCCAGGATGATTTCACCGCGTTCCAGTTTGCCGATTTCATGAACCCGCGCCGCCTGATGTGGGCCAACGACTTCCCGCATTCGGATTCGACATGGCCGTGGAGCCAGGACGTTATCGCCGAGCATACGGTCGGCCTGTCGAGGCAGAACCGCGAATGGATCCTGCGCGATAACTGCGCCGAGCTATACGGGATCGACGTCATCAGGTGATCGATTGGCGGCGCTCCGGCGATCAGCGCGGGAGCTGTCCGTCGTCGGCCTTGATCACTGTGCCGGTAACGAACCGCGAGCTTGGCGAGACAAGGAACAGCAAGGTGCTGTCCAGATCGTCGGGATAGCCAAGGCGCTTGCGCGGGAAGGCCTGGATGAAATCCTCGCCCCGCCGGTCGATCATGCCCTGCACCATCTCAGAGGCTATGGTGCCCGGCGCGATGCAATTGACGTTGATGTGATAGGGTGCCCATTCCTTGGCGAGCACCTCGGTCATCCGCACCATCGCCGCCTTGGTGACGGTGTAGAGGCTGCCAGCCACGGTGCCCGAATAGAAGAAGGCGCCGATCGAGGCGACATTGACGATCCAGCCCGCCTCGGCCTTGCGGGCGATGGCGCGCTTGGCGAATTCGGCGGAGAGCACCCACGGCCCGCGAAAATTGGTGTCGATGCCGGTATCGATCTGTTCGAGCGACATGCGCGACGCCCAGCCTGCCGCGTTGACCCCGGCATTGTTGATCAGGATGTCGACCGGGCCGAGTTCGGCCTCGATCCGGTCGTAAACCGCAGGGCCTGCCTCGACGTCCGATACGTCGAGTTCGATCGGTAGCACGACGCCGCCCGCCTTTGTGATGAGCGCGGCAAGTTCGTCGAGCCGATCGGTCCTCCGTGCGGCAATCGCCACCTTGGCCCCGCATGCGGCGAGCACCTGACCGAACCGCCAGCCCAGGCCCGATGAAGCGCCGGTGACCAGCGCGACGCGGCCGGTCAGGTCGATGTCGAATTTGACCGGTGGATCGATTGCCAGTGTCATTGCGTCATTTGCCTTTCCATTCCGGTTTGCGCCCTTCGGCCCGCGCGCTCACCGCTTCGCGAAAATCTTCGCTGCGCCCGACCAGCAACTGCTGGCGGTTCTCGATCGCCATGGCGTGTTCAAGACTAGGCGAATCGATCGCCATGTTGAGCCCTTCCTTGGTGAGCAGCAGGCCCATCGGCGTGGTCGCCAGCATGTCGTCGATGTAGCCCTGCGCGCACATTTCCAGTTCGTCGTCGGGCACCACTTCTGACACGAGGCCGGTGGCAAGGGCGCGCTTCGCATCGATGAAGCGGCCTGTAAGCATCAGTTCGGAAGCAAGCGAAACTCCCACCAGACGCGGCAGGAAGTAGCTTGTCCCCATGTCGCAGGCGGAAAGTCCGATGCGGATGAAGGCGGCGTTCATCCGAGCGGTTGTCCCGGCAATGCGGATGTCGGAGGCGAGCGCGAAGGCAAAACCGCCGCCCGAAGCAGCGCCGTGGATCAGGGTGATGACCGGTTGCGGGCAGCGCCGCATCTTCATGTAGATTTCGGACACGGTGCCCTGCTGGGCCAGCCCACGACCGAACGGCGGGTTCACCACGCCCTCGGCATGTTCCTTGAGGTCCATGCCCGCGCAGAAGCCTCGCCCCGCACCGCGCAGCACGACGACGCGCACCTCGCGGCTCTCGCACAAGGCGCCGAAATAGTGCGAGAGTTCGGCGGTCATCACGGTGTCTATCGCATTGAGGCGGTCGGGCCGGTTGAGCGTTACCCATTCGGCCGCGCCGCGCCGCTCGATAGCGAGGGTTTGATAGTCCATCGGCTTTCCTCTCCTGCCTTGCCGCCATCGCGTGGAGATGGCTTCCAGTCCAGCCTGCGATACAATTGGCCGAGCTTTGCCCCATTGGTGCCGCAAATTTCCAGCATTGGCGCGCGATTCCCAATTCTGCTATCTCCCAAGCAATGCCCGAGGATAGAGATCAAGTGACCCAGACCTTAGCCGACGAAAGCGAACTGCCCTTCTGGAAGCGCTCGCACTATCTTGACCGGATGACCTTCGGCCAGCTGGTGACGGCCTATTTCCAGCATTACACGATCATTGCCTACCTGGCGGCCGCCGCGCTGTGCGTTCTCGGCTGGGCATTGTGGCCCGCGGGCGTTTGGCAGACTCTTAGCGCGGTGGGCATTGCGCTCGTTATCTATCCGCTCGTCTGGCACCTGCTGCACCAGTATGTCCTGCACGGCCAGTGGATGTACAAGATCAAATGGCTGTCGCCGACGTGGAAGCGTATCCACTACGATCACCACCAGGACCCGAACCACCTCGAAGTTCTGTTCGGCGCGCTGCACACCACCTTGCCGACCATTGCGATTGCGACCCTGCCGCTGGGCTGGCTGATCGGCGGGGCGGGCGGCGCGCTTGCCGCGCTCGGGGCTGGTGTCCTCACCACCTGCTACTACGAGTTCATGCACTGCATCCAGCACCTCTCGTTCAAGCCGAAATGGAAATGGGTGCAATTCATGAAGCAGCGCCACAACGAACACCACTTCTTCGACGAGGACGGCAATTTCGGCATCACCAACTATGCCTGGGACCGCCTGCTGGGCACCTATTACGAGAAGAAGGACCGGCCCGAACGCAGCCCGACGGTGTTCAATCTCGGCTACACCGAGGAGGTTGCTGTGTCCTATCCCTGGGTCAGGGAGCTGTCCGGCGGGATCGCGAGCGGCCATCCGCGACGCCGTGCGATGACGCGGGATTGACCGGCGCGGGACTTGGTTGTGGGGCATTCATGGCAGAACTAACCGTTACCCCGGTGGCGGGCAAGCGTGACCTGGGCGAATTTATCGACCTCGCCTATCGCGTAAACGCAAGCGATCCCAACTGGGTACCCAACCTGCGCAGCGAAGAGGTTGAGAAGTTCACGCCGGGCAGAAACCCGTTCTTCTCCCATGCCCGCTGCCAGCTATTCCTCGCACGCCGCCAAGGCCGCGCGGTTGGCCGCATCTCCGCGCACATCGACGAACTCGCGCTCGCCTTGCCTCTGGAGCAGGGAATGGGGCCGGGAACCGGAAACTGGGGTGCCATCGAGGCTGAGGACGAAACGGTGGCCAAGGCGCTGATCGCCGAGGCCGAGGAATGGCTACGCGGGCAAGGCATGAACCGAGCGCTCGCGCCGATGAACCTGTCGGTCTGGGAAGAGCCGGGCATTCAAACCATGGGCTTCGATCATCCGCCGATGGTGATGATGGCGCATCACGATCCGCGCTATTCGGGCTGGATCGAGGCCGCAGGGTACCAGGCGGTCAAGACGCTGCGCACCTATGACCTCGACATCCGCAAGGAGACTCCACCGCTGATCGAGCGGATCGTGGCTTCTGGCGAAAACAATCCCCGCATCCGCGTGCGCGAAGTCAACCTGGCGAAGTTCGACGCCGAAGCGGTCATCATCTGCGACATCCTCAACGATGCCTGGTCGGATAACTGGGGCTTTGTGCCGTTCACGGACGAAGAAATCGCTTACACCGCCAAGAAGCTGAAGCCGCTCGTCCATTCCGATCTGATCCGCATTGCCGAATGCGATGGCGAGCCGGTTGCCTTCATGATGACGCTTCCCGATCTCAACCAGCCGCAGATGCGTTTGAACGGGCGTAACGGCAGGCCCTCGCCGCTGGGCCTCCTGAGGTTGCTGCTGTGGTTGCGGAAACCGCGCCGTGCCGATTTGCGCGTGCCCTTGATGGGCGTGCGCAAGCGCCTGCAGAACTCGCGGCTCGCCAGCCAGCTCGCCTTCATGTTGACCGAAGTGATCCGCAAGTCGGCGGTTGTGAAATATCGCGGCGAGCGGGCCGAGATCGGCTGGATTCTCGAGGACAACCAGGGAATGGTCGCGATCGCCGAAGCCATAGGCGGCCATGTCAATCGCGAGTACAAGATCTACGCCAAGGCGCTGTAGCCTGCTGCCTGCCTAGTCTTCCGGCGTCTCAGGTGCCGCGCTTTCGGGAGTTGCAGAAGCGGTCGGTTGCGCAGGGTCAGGTACAACGGGGCTAGATCCGGGACCGCTGCCCGGGCTCGACCCGCCCAGACCACCGCCCTTGCCGCCAGCCTCGTCGTGCTCGATTTTCGCTGCTGGTGGCTCCGACCGCAACTTCTCGAAGGGGATCATCTCGTCGCTGACCGAGCCTTCCAGAATCCGGCTGTTGACCGCCTCTGCATCAGGTTGACTATCGCCCGAACCTCCGCAGGACGTCAAAGTCAGTGCGCTAAGTGCGATCAGGGCGAGACGCGACAACGAGATCATCGGCTATTCTCCTTGCGGACAGGGCTGGTCGAGACGGGCGAGGAAAGCTTCGGCCCGCGTCAGCAGCGCTGCGTCCCATTGCGCGACAGTAATTGTATTGCCAAGCCTTTCGAGGCTCGTGACGCCGTAGTCGGCAATGCCGCAGGGGACGATCCCCGAGAAATGCGAAAGATCTGGCGCGAGATTGACCGAAAAGCCGTGCATCGTCACCCAGCGCCGGATGCGCACGCCGATAGCGCCGATCTTGGCTTCGCGCCCGTCGATATCCTGCGCCCAGATGCCGATCCGTCCTTCGGCCCTGAATGCCTCCACCCCGAAGTCACCGAGCGTGTCGATCACCCAGCCTTCAAGCGCGTGGATATAGCCGCGCACGTCGCGCGCGCGCTTTGACAGGTCGACCAGGACATAGGCTACGCGCTGGCCCGGCCCGTGGTAAGTGTACCGGCCGCCCCGCCCCGCCGGAACCACCTCGAAGCGCGGATCGAGCAATTCGCTGGCGGCCGCGCTGGTGCCGGCGGTATAGACCGGCGGATGTTCAAGCAGCCAGATCAGTTCCTGCACGTCGCCCGCGGCAATCGCCTCGTTGCGGCGCGTCATCTCGTCGA
>CAMDQY010000064.1 GCA_945906005.1 Novosphingobium sp. Chol11
ATCTTGTGGCCGACCTTCTCGCCCGCCGCGATCTCGTGCAGGATCTTCCAGACCAGCAGGTTACCGCCCTCGACCGCGCTGATGAACTCGGCGAGCGGGTGCGACAGTGCCTGATAGGTGCCGATCGCCACGCCGAACGCCTTGCGCTCGCAGGCATATTCGGCCGCAAGTTTGACCGACTGGCGCGCCACGCCATTGAGTTGCGCGGCCATGAGCAGCTGCCATTCCTCCAGAGCGCTGGCGAACAGGTCGGTCGCCGCCTTGCCCGAAGTGAGCACGGTGTGTGAGGCAGCGCCAAGATCGATCTCGGCAATGCCGTTGTCGGCGAGCGTTTCCTCCGGATTGCGGTCGTTGTCGCCAAGTGAGACGAGCACCACGGCATCGCCCTTGCGCGCCACGACCAGATCGGCGCTGCTCCCGCCCGCCAGCCACTGAACAGGGCGCGCGGCAATATCGTGATGGGCGAGCGTCACGACCTTTGTGCCCGAAGCCACGTCGTCGATCTCGCCGCCCAGCTGTCCGATCAACCGCGCCGCGACGATCGCCTCGGCGACCGGCCCCGAAGCCAGCGTACGCCCCGCCTCTTCGCAGACGAGGGCAGCATCGAGCGTGCCGAGGCCCAGCCCGCCAGCATCTTCGGGCACGCGCATCGCAAAAGTGCCAAGCTCGGCAAGGCCAATCCACAGATCACGGTCGAACCCGCCGGTGGCCTTGGCCTTGCGCACACGCTCTATGCTCGAATGCTCGTCGAGGAAGCGCGCGAAGGTGTCGCGAAGCATCTGCTGATCCTGCTTGAGAGAGAGATCCATTGTCGTTCTTGCCTTATCCGGTCCGTTGTTACGCGATCACAGCTTTGCCATATGCTGACGCGCTGCCAAGGCAAGAGGAGACCTTCATGATCAACATCATCGGCGCGATACTGAGCGGACTCGTGGTCGGAGCGCTGGCGCGCTGGCTCTATCCCGGTGCAGTCAATATGAGCTGGCTGGCAACGATCGGCCTGGGCATCGGCGGCTCGCTTTTGGCGGGCCTCATCACATCGCGCGGGAGCAGCGGCTTCAGCAGGGCCGGATGCCTCGCCTCGTTGCTCGGGGCGATGGCGCTGATCTTTGTCGGCAGGTGGCTGGAAATCGGCTGATGGCGGGCGGTTTTGTCGCCATCTATCGCTGGCGGGTTGCGCCCGCGTACGAAGCGGCGTTCCGCAAGGCCTGGCGCGAGACAACGCTGGCCCTGCGCGCCAATGGTGGACTGGGATCGTGCCTTGGCCGCGGTGCGGAAGGAACCTTCGTCGCGGTTGCGCCGTGGCCCGACGCACAGGCGCGCGAAGCTGCTTTCGCCGCGATCGGCGACGGGCCGCAGTGGCCACCGTGCGAGCGACTCGATCCGATTGAGATGGAGGTGATCGATGACCTTTGGACGGCGTCGCCCTTCGCCCCCTGACTTCGGCACAGCCGCCTCCTTCGCGATCTGCGCCTCGAGTGCATCCATTCGCCGCCTCAGCCAAGGCCTCAGCCCGAGCAGCAGGACCATTCCCACCAGCGGAAACAAGCCATTGCCCAGCCAGAACTGCCAGCCGCTGAGGGTTTCATAGAATCGCGAGTAGAGCCCTCCGCCTATGCCGCTGGCAAAGGCTGTGAGATAGACCGCCGCCATCATGAAGGCGTTGACCTTCTTAGGCGCTCGCCGCGAAACCAATGCCAGCATTGTCGGCCAGGCTGCGATGAAGCCCGCGCCAGGCAGGACAAAGCTGAGGATCGGAATCGCGACCGGAATCTCCCCGTTGCGCCAACCCCAGTCACCACATGCCAGGACCACGCTCGACAGGACAAACAGGAACGCGCCCAGCGCGATCCGCACGATGTCATCCGAGCTCTTGCCGCGCGCCGCGCGCCGTTGCCATATCCAGAGCAGAAGCGGGACGGACAGGATCGAAGCCAGGGGGTCGATCGAATTGAACCACGCCACCGGCACATCGCCGAACGGTGTCGCCAGGTCGACCTTGTCGGAAATCCAGATCATACCGGCATTGGATCCCTGATCGTAAGCGAAGAACGGGATCGTAGCCAGAACCAGCATCATCACGATCATCGCCAGCATCCGCACTTCCGCTCGGGTCAGCGGCGCGACACTCTCCTGCGCGGCGAGCGGCGTATCTTCGGCGTAGTCGCGAAATCCTGCCAGATAGACCAGCGCGGCGATGAGCATGAGAATGCCGGCAAAGCCGAAACCGGTGTGCCAGCCCCAGATCGCCGCGACCAATCCACATACCAGCGGACCCGCGACGGCACCAATGTTGATGCCGGTGCTGAAGATCGCAAAGCCGTTGGAACGGCGCTGTTCTTCCTGCGTCGAATAAAGATGGCCCACCTGCGCGGCGATATTGCCCTTCAGGCACCCCGAGCCGAGGATCAGCAGCAGCAGCGCGAGCAGGAAACTTGCGTCGAACGCCATCGCCGCGTGTCCTGCGGTCATCAGCGCGATGCCGATCAGCACGGTCTTGCGCGCGCCCAGCCAGCGGTCGGCCAAGAGCCCGCCAATGAGCGGCGTCAGATAAACGAGGCCTGCGTAAAAGCCGAAGGTCTGCGTCGCCAGTTGCTGCATCGACATCGGACCGAACATCGCTTCGAGCGCGGCGCGATAGCCAGCCATCCCAGCGACACCATCGATCCGGCCCGGAACCAGCAGTTCCTGCACCATGTAGAGCACAAGCAGCGCGCGCATCCCGTAAAACGAGAACCGCTCCCACGTCTCGGTGAGCGCGAGGAAATAGAGCCCGCGCGGATGGCCGAAGGTTTCGCGCGCCGAAGACGCGCCAAGCTCAGCCGGTGCGGCTGCCATTATGGCCCCCCTGCCCGTTGCGGGCATCGCGGAACGTCTGATTTAAGCGCAGGATTGGCAAGCGGAATTGCGCCTTACCTCGGCACCAGCACCGTGTCCTTCGCCACTGGCAGGGTGTCGGGATAGTCGAGCGTGTAATGTAGCCCCCGGCTCTCGCGGCGCTTGAGCGCGCTGCGCACGATCAGGTCTGCGGACTGGAGCAGGTTGCGCAGCTCTATCAGGTCGGTGCCGACACGGAAATGCCGGTAGTATTCGTTGATCTCTTCTTCGAGCAGCCGGATGCGGTGCTGCGCGCGCTCGAGCCGCTTGGTGGTGCGGACGATGCCGACATAGTTCCACATGAAGCGGCGGATCTCGGTCCAGTTCTGCTTTATGACCACGGCTTCTTCGTCCGAATCCTCGACGCGGCTCGAATCCCATTGCAGCACTCGCGGCGGCTGGTCGAAACTTTCCCATCGGGCGAGAATGTCGGCTGCGGCGGCTTCTCCGAACACGAAACATTCGAGCAGCGAGTTCGACGCGAGCCGGTTCGCTCCGTGCAGCCCGCTCTCGGTGCATTCGCCCACGGCATAGAGGCCGGGCAGGTCGGTGCGCCCGGCAAGATCGATCATCGCCCCGCCGCAAGTATAGTGCTGCGCTGGCACCACCGGGATCGGCTCGCTGGTCATGTCGATGCCGAGGCCCAGCAGCTTCTCGTTGATCGTCGGGAAATGCGCACGCACGAAATCGGCGGGTTGGTGGCTGATGTCGAGGTGCACGTAGTCGAGGCCGTGGCGCTTGATCTGATCGTCGATGGCGCGGGCGACCACGTCGCGCGGCGCAAGCTCCAGCCGCTCGTCGTATTTCGCCATGAAGCGCTCGCCGGTTTCGGGGTGCTTCAGGTGTCCGCCCTCGCCGCGCACCGCCTCGGTGATCAGCAGGTTCTTGACCTCGAGATTGTACAGGCAGGTCGGGTGGAACTGCATCATTTCCATGTTGGCGACGCGCGCGCCCGCACGCCAGGCCATAGCGATGCCGTCGCCGGTCGCGCCCCTGGGCGCCGTGCTGAACTGGTAGACGCGGCCCGCCCCGCCGGTCGCCAGCACGGTCGCGCGCGCGGTGTGCGCCTCGACCTCGCCGGACGCTTCGACGAGAGCATAGACGCCCCAAACCCGTCCCGATCCCGAATAGGTCTCCTCGTGCCTGCCGGTTATGAGGTCGATCGCGGCGCGCCCGGGAAGCAAGGTTATGTTAGGATTGGAATTTGCCGCTTCGAGCAGCGCGGACTGCACCGCCCAGCCGGTCGCGTCGTCGACATGGACGATGCGGCGGTGTGAATGGCCGCCCTCGCGGGTGAGGTGAAGCGCGCCCTGCTCGGTATTGAACGGCACGCCGAGTTCGACCAGCCGGTCGATTGCGTGCGGCGCGCGCTCGATGACGTGCTCGACGGTTTCGAGCCGGTTGAGGCCCGCACCTGCTACCATTGTGTCGCGGATGTGCTCTTCGAAGGTATCGCCGGAATCGAGCACAGCGGCGATGCCGCCTTGCGCCCAGGCGGTCGAGCCGCCGGTTAGCGAGCCCTTGGCAAGCACCAGCACCTTGAGCCTTTCGGCGAGCGCCAGAGCGGCGGTCAGCCCCGCAGCGCCGGACCCGACGACGATGACATCGTGGTGCGTGCGCCTGACGGCTTCTATGGTCATTTCGCCGCCTGGCTGGTCAGCGAGACGAACACATCCTCAAGGTCAGGCTCGCGCGTGGTCACGTCGGCGATCGCATAACCGTGCTGCTGGATGAGTGCGAGCACCTGCCCTGCGCTCAACCTGTCACGATCGTAGGTGATTTCGAGCGTACGCGGAGCCAGCACTTCGGCCTTGAGGAAAGCGTCCTCCATCGGCGGTCCGGCGAGATCCTTGTCGACCGTGATGCGCACGATCTTCTCGCGCGCCATGCCGACCAGTTCGGCGGTCGGCTGGTTGGTGATAAGCTGGCCGTGGTTGATGATGGCGATGCGCTCGCACAATTCCTCGGCTTCTTCGAGGTAATGCGTGGTGAGCACGATGGTCATGCCCCCCGCGTTCATTTCGCGCACCAGTTCCCACAACTGCCGGCGCAGCTCGACATCGACACCTGCGGTCGGCTCGTCGAGCACCAGCACCGGCGGGGTATGGACCAGAGCCTTGGCGATCAGCAGGCGGCGGCGCATCCCGCCCGACAAGGTGCGCGAATAGGCCTTGGCTTTGTCTTCGAGATGAACCGCGCGCAGCAGCTCCATCGAGCGCCGCAGTTCCTTGCGAACGCCGTAGAGACCGGCCTGGTTTTCAAGCACCTCGAACGGAGTGAAGAACGGATCGAACACCACTTCCTGCGGGACGATGCCGATCGCGCGCTTGGCATTGCGCAGATCGCGGTCGATGTCGAAACCCCAGATGGAAACCGAACCTTCGGTCTTCTTCACCAGTCCTGCCAGAATATTGATGATCGTCGACTTGCCCGCGCCGTTGGGACCAAGCAGGCCGAAAATGCCGCCTTCGGGTACGTCGAAGCTGACGCCTTCGAGAGCAAGCTTGCCCGGCTCGCCTCCGCTCCCTGCGTAACGTTTGACGAGATTGCGGATCGAGATGGCAGGCTGGTCGCTCATGCCCGTCCCTGTGCGACAGGTTCGCGGTGCGGTAAAGAGGCAAGACAGTGCGGCGCGGGCGCTACCTTCGCGGCAGATAACGCAGATTGGCGCGGCCGGTCGCACGCACCGGCATGTAGAGGCCTTGTCCATAGGCGGTGATCGTGCCGGTCTCGAAGCGGTCGATCTTGGTGCGGATCAACAGCGCACCATGGCGCTTTTCGGCCAGCGCACGGCCGATCTTGCCCTCCAGTTCATCGAGATCGCCTGCAAAATTCTGAGCAAGCGCATCGGCAATCGTGTCCGAGAACGAAAACTGCTGCGCCACCCTCACCAGCATGGTGCCGCCGAAGGTGTCGGTCTTGCCCCTGACCTCGACATTGGCGAATTTCACTTGCGCCGAACCAGCCTGCGTCACCGGAGTTGCGGTGAGCCAGACCTTGCCCCTGGTCACTTTTTTGGGTGCCGACGCCTGCCGCGCTGCCAGGTCGATACCCACAGCTATCCGCTGCCCCTCGGTCGCGTAGACCTCCACAGCCGAGAATTCGGCCCTGACCTCGCCCAACGCTGGCAGGGTGAACGGCCGCGCCTACCGCTTCTGCAGCGCCCGCAGGATCACCGGCTCAAGTTGATCGTAATTGGCGACCGCCGGCAGGGCCGTTGGCGCGGGCGGTTCTGGCCGAAGGCCGACAAAGGTTTCGGTCGTGGCTTCCAACCCCAGATTGAGGGTGATGGCATCTCCGCGAAACGTATATCCGCCGTAATGTACCTTGAGCGGTGTCAGCCGCAGCCATACCGGCGGGTTCTTCTCGTTGAGCGTCAGCACGGTGAATCCCGAACTCCACATGTCGGTCACCTGAGGGCGCAGCCGCAGCTTTTCCAGTTCGCGCGGCAGGCTGCGCTCGAGCCGGGCGACCACGGGCCGTAACGCCTTGTCGGCCTGCTTGGTGAATTCGATGCGCTTGCCCAGAAAGTCGATGCCCGGCTCACGAGTCCAGTTGTAGCGCAAGCTTACCTTGGCGCGCGGCGACCAGTCGGGTGCAAGCACCAGCCGGATGCGCGCTTGCGCCATGGCCGAACCGGTCGCCGTCTCATGCTTGATGATGCCGCCCACGTCGCGCGCCTGCACCCGCGCGCGCAGAGGCACGTCGGCAACGATGTCCGCACCTTCACCGTGCAACCTGATCGGCCCACGAGTGACCTGCCCTACCACCCGGCAGCCGATCTTGGGCGCGAGCTTGATCCGCTGGCCAAGTATCTTCGCCCGCTGCGGCGGCACGCAGCGCTCGAAGCGCTGGTCGATCTGCCACAGCGTTTCGGGCACTTCGCGCTCGACCAGTCGCCGCAGCAGCGAGGCATCCGCCGTAACCGGAACCGATACAAGCGAAGTGCCCGAGGGATCCGGCACCGGATCAGAAGCGCGAGGCGGCGCGGGCACGGGCGCGCTTTCCTGTTTGCAGGCGGCGAGGAGCAGCAGACTTGCCACGAATGCAGCGCGCGCCGCGCTGACCACTGGATGCATCTGCTTGCCCCCGGCTGTTTTCCCCGGTCGAAGCTAGGCCGGAGCGCACGCCTCGTCCAGCCCCCCTCGGGCAACGAATACGCATGTTTACCGATGCCTTCGGGCACCCCGTCTTTGCCAAGTCTGCGCGACAATGCGGCCCCATGGAACCGTTTCGACCAGACCCCATCATTGGACGGCGCGAGCACAGCCGCCTGCGCGTGAGCCTGCCCGCGCGGCTGACGACGCTCGACGGGTCGAGCAGCGCGGTGCTCACCGACCTGTCGTTCGGCGGCGCTCAGCTCGAAATCAAATGCGAGCTCAGGCAGGGGCAGCAGGCGGTGCTCAGCTGGCACAGGTTTGAGGCGTTCGGATCGATGAGTTGGGTTCACGAGGGCATGTGCGGAATGCATTTCGACGAATATCTTGCCGGCGCGGTGCTTATCGCCACGCGCGATTTCGACGATGCCGAACACCTGGCGAGCGAACGCGAACGAGTGCGCGGAGCAGCGCGCGACTTCGTGCGCGGCGTGCGCCGCTGGTGGCACCGACAATGAACCTGCTGGAAATCGGCGGACGCGATTGGTAGTGGCCTTGACCATGATCGAACCGCCCGAAGTTACGCTGACCGATTCGCCGCGCGTCAAATGCAACGGCTCCTCCCAGATTCGAGCTGGAGCAGCGCTGGGCCACCCACGCGTGTGGCTGGAAATCGACGAGCACGGCTATGTCGACTGCGGCTATTGCGACCGCCGCTTTGTGCTGAAGGGCGGCCCGGCGGACGGCGCGGACCAGTCGTCTCTGCCCGACATCGCCTCTGGCGCAAGCTGATTGCCCACCCCCAACCCCTCCCGCATGCGGGAGGGGAGCGAGACTTTACGAACCGCAGGTGAGGCTAGTCGCAGCGGGGTGGGCTTATCCGGCACCCATCGCTATATCACCATCATGACCACGCTCACCGATCCCCGCTCGCACATCTATCGGCCCGACCAGCTCTCGCCCGAAGAAGCCCAGGCGCTCGCGCGCGACACGCTTTCCCGCTGCGATGACGGCGAGCTTTACCTGCAATTCATCGCCAGCGAGACCTTCGGTTTCGACGATGGGCGGCTGAAGACCGCCGACTATTCGCGCGAATCCGGTTTCGGCCTGCGCGGTGTCACCGGCGAGATGACCGGCTTTGCCCATGCCAACGACGTGTCAGCCGCCGCGATCCGCCGCGCTGGCGAAACGCTGCGCCTGATCGACCCGGCCACGGCGCCGCGCCCTGCCCCTCCGCGCCAAAACAACCGCCACCTCTATACCGATGCGTCGCCGCTCGACGCGGTGCCCTTTGCCGCCAAGGTCGCGCTGCTGGAGCAGATCGACACGGCCGCGCGGGCGCGCGATCCGCGAGTCAGCCAGGTGAGCGCATCGCTCTCCGGATCGTGGACCGTGGTGGAGATCGTGCGGCCCGACGGTTTCGTCGCCACTGACATTCGCCCGCTGGTGAGGCTCAACGTCTCGATCGTCGCCGAACACAATGGCCGCCGCGAAACCGGCAGCTTCGGCATGGGCGGGCGCTGGCTTTATGACCGGCTGTTCGAGCCCGAAAGCTGGAACCGCGCGATCGACGAGGCGCTGGCACAGGCGCTGGTCAACCTGGAAAGTGTCGACGCGCCTGCAGGCGAGTTTATCGTGCTGCTCGGCCCCGGCTGGCCCGGCGTTCTGCTGCACGAGGCAATCGGCCACGGCCTCGAAGGCGATTTCAATCGCAAGGGTACCAGCGCTTTTTCGGGCCGCATCGGCGAGCGGGTGGCCGCGCCCGGCGTCACCGTGGTCGATGACGGCACTCTGGCGGAACGGCGCGGCTCGCTCACAATCGACGACGAGGGCACGCCGACCAGCGAGACGGTCCTGATCGAGGACGGGATTCTGAGGGGCTATATGCAGGATCGCCTCAACGCCCGGCTGATGGGCGTCGAGCCGACCGGCAACGGCCGCCGTGAGGATTATGCCCATGCGCCTATGCCGCGAATGACCAACACCTTCATGAAGGCCGGCAACGACGATCCGGCTGAACTACTTAGCCGGGTAAAGAACGGCATTTTCGCGCGGAGTTTCGGGGGCGGGCAGGTCGACATCGTCTCGGGCAAGTTCGTATTTTCCTGCACCGAAGCCTACAAGGTCGAGAACGGCAAGCTGGGGGCACCGATCAAGGGCGCGACGCTGATCGGCGATGGTCCAAGCGTGCTGACCCGCGTGACCGGGATCGGCAATGACCTTGCTCTCGACGAAGGCGTCGGCACTTGCGGCAAGGGCGGACAATCGGTGCCAGCGGGCGTTGGTCAGCCTAGCCTGCTGGTGGAAGGCCTCACGGTAGGCGGCACGGCGTAATGTTGGGCAACGGCCCGCACGAAGGCGGATGCGCCTGCGGCAAAGTCCGATATGTGCTGCGCGAAACAGGTGGAATGCAGCCCTATGCCTGCCATTGCCGCGATTGCCAGTCGCGCAGCGGCAGCGCAGCCATGGTGAACTTGCATATCAGCCTGGACCAGCTTGAGATTGTTGGCGAGCTGATCGATGCCGATGTTGCCAAGCCGGACGGGTCGAGTGTCACACAGCATGCCTGCCCTGCATGCCTGACCCGCATCTGCAGCAGTAGTAAGACGCGCCCAGGAACGGGCATCTTGCGCGCCGGAATTCTTGATGCCAGCGACGAATTGCAGCCAGCCGTCCACCTTTGGACATCGCGAAAGCAGCCGTGGCTGACCATCGCGGATGATGCCGTGACATTTGAAACGCAGCCTGACGATCCGCTTGAATGGATAAGGCTGTTGCGCCCTGCAGCAGGTTCGTGACGAACGGGGAGTCAGCACGGGTTAAGACAAACCGTGGCAAAAATCCTTCATTCGATTGGAGATGAAAACATGAAACGTATCGCAATCGCTCTCGCAACGACCCCCGTGCTGCTTGCGGCCCCCGCTGTTGCGGGCAATCAACGCATGACCGGTGAGGAAAAGCTCGCCAAGCTGCTTGAAGGCCGGGTGGCCGGAGAACCGGAGCGCTGCCTGCCTTACAGCGCAGCGAGCGACCTGAAGGTCATCGACAAGACCGCGATCGTCTACGGCCGCGGCAAGACCGTGTGGGTCAATCGGCCGAGCAATGCCTATAGCCTTGACGATGACGAGATCATGGTCCGCAGTTCGCACACAGCTCAGGTGTGCAACCTCGACCTGGTCAAGCTGGTTGACCGAACTTCGCTGATGCAGGTCGGCACTGTCGGGCTGGGTGATTTTGTCCCCTACCGCAAGGTCGCTATCGCCGATTGAGCAAAATTCGAATAAGCTTGGCGGATGAGCCGTTTAGTCATCCGCCAGCTTCTCGTTCTACTCTATCTCGCCGCGGGGGCCGCGCATTTTGCGGTTCCTGGCTTTTTCCTTCGCGTCATGCCCGGGCCGGGTACCCTATCCCGAGGCGGTAATCCTGTGAACCGGTTTGGCCGAGATCGCCGGAGCCATTGCATTGGCGCAGTGGCAAAGTGAACCGTTGCGCCGTCTGGCCGGTTGGAGTCTCGCCGCCTATGCGCTGTGCGTCTGGCCCGCGAACATCAACCACATGCTGCTCGATCAGGGCTCAAATCTTGCCTGCCATGTGCCCCGGATGTTTGCGCAGCCGCTGATGATCTGGGCCGCGCTGTGGTCGAGCGGCGGCATCGACTGGCCTTGGCGCAGATCATCGGCTGTACCTGTCTGAAATGCGGTTCTGGGCGCGCGAACTCGCTCGGCGTTTTGGCAAATGGCTGAACGCGCTTTCCAACCTACCGCCTGATGCCGCTGATGCACAGCGAATCGATTGTAGACCAGCGCGAGTCGCTGGTGCGCTTTGCTGCGACGAACGACAGTTCCGTGCTCGGTTTCGCGCGCGACCATTATCGCATGATCGCGCGGTTCGGTCGCTTTCCGCACCGAAACGCTGTGCTTGGCCGCGCCTCGACCCCCGCAGAGCTGCGAGCGATCGAGGCCGGCAATGCGTGGTAGTTCAGATCAGGCCGAATAGGGCTCGGTCAGGACTTCGTAGACCATGACCTTGGTTCCCTCGATATCGATATCCGGGGTCATCACCATCTCGTCGGTTCCGGCCTTGGACGTGAGATTGGCAATCGCCGCCGCCACATCGGGCGCATCCACCTCATAGATCGCGAGATAATTGGTGATCCCGTCGATGGCGTTCTTGAAGCGCTGCGCGCCGGTGAAGCCGTCGATCCGGCAGACGTCGGGAATGTGCTGGTCGTTATACCACTTGTTGTAATTGGCCTCGTCGCCGCCCTTGGCGGCATCGCTGAAGACGAGCATCTTGTATTTCGGCATCCGGTTTCTCCTGTTCGAATCTCTTGAACGAGGACTGTATCGGACGCGATTGCGTGGCTGTAAATTGCTTTGTCGCTACCAGGCGACGCGACCGAAATAGCGGTCGAGCTGCTCCGCGCTGGCCTCCCGGCGTGCCTGCCTGTCGAGCTTGCCGATCTCGTCCATTCGTTCGGCTGCCGCCGCAACGGCGGGGCGGGCCTCGATCGCGGCGAACCAGCGCTTTAGCGCGGGCGTCGTGAGATCTTCGGCGAAGAACATTTCAAGCGTGCGGATCCACGGCCACAGCGCCATGTCGGCGATCGAATAGTCGCCCGCGAGATGGTCGGAAACGGCGAGCTGCTGCTCGATCACCTTGAACAATTTGCGCATCTCGATGGTGAACCGGTTCTGCCCATAGGGACATTCCTTGGTCGCGAAGGAGAAATGGATCGCCTGGCCAAACGCCGGGCCGCAGTTGGCCATCTGGAAAAGGAGCCACTGGCGCACTGTTGCGCGCTCGTCTTCGCTCGAACCACCGAACGCGCCGTGACGCGTCGCCAGAAAATCCATGATTGCGCCCGATTCGAACAGGGCGAAATCGCCGCTGTCGCGTGGTTCGACGAGCACTGGGGTCTTGCCGTTGGGGTTCAGCGCGAGGAACCATGGTTCGCGTTGCTCGCCTGCGAAAACATTGACGTGGGTGAGGTCGTATTCCTGGCCGAGCTCCTCGAGCGCGATCACCACCTTGACGACATTGGGGCTGCCCATGCCGTAGAGCTTGTATGCCGCCATGTACCGTTCCCCCTTCCCGCAGGCCTGGATTGGTGAGACCTGCGGGAGTGGAAGTCAATCATGCGCGAGGCGATCAATCGCCAAGCTGGCCGCGGATCGCGCCGTTCGGGTATTCGGTCGTATGAACGTTGACGCAGTAGCTGCGGAAGCGGTTCTCGAACGCATCCTGCATCCATTCGGCCTTGTCGGTGCAACCCTTCCAGCCGCCTTCGTTGGCCTTGGTTAGGGTCCAGATCGGCGGGCCATCGACGCCCGGCGCGCCGCGATGGACGTGGATAGCGGTAATGTCGGACACGTTTTTGATATCGTTGATATCGTAGCAAACCTGGTCGAGCCTGTCGGCAACACTGATCTGCGCGGTTGCCGTACCGTCTGGATCGCCGCCTTGAGGCTCCTGCGCGCCGGTGAGCGTCGCGTGATATGTTTCGGCGGTCTTCTGCACGACCGCTTCCTCGACCGTGGCACATCCGGCCAGAGCGACACCGCAAGCGAGCGCACCCATCATTCCGATTTGTCCGTCGTCAGAACATTTGGCGCTGTAAGGTTGACGATCTATCGGGACATCGACTGGGTGAGATTATAGCCTTTCCCGAAGGGCTTCATAGGGTGTTTTGCCGTTGAAGGCGCCGTGTGGCCTGTTGAAGTTGTAGAAGTTCTCCCACTCGGTGAGCTTGGCTTCAAGATC
>CAMDQY010000065.1 GCA_945906005.1 Novosphingobium sp. Chol11
TTCGTTCCTTCGTCACTACGATGAGACCAAAACACTCCTCTGCTCAATGCCGCATATCTGTCTCATAGGTGCTGACGGGGAACAGTGCGGCTCGGCTCGTCGCAGGATGCGACCAAGGGTAAGCCAAAGGCGGACCATTTCATGCCGCCCAACGCCAGGCTGGGCAAATCGGTCGCGCTGGTCACGCCGCGCGAAGAGCGTTAGCTGGACTGTTCACCCAGAAGTCGAAGGGCCGCCTGCTTGTGTTCTGGGGTTGCGGCGAACGCGCGTGCAAGAGCCAGCCAATCGTGATTGACTACGCCCGAATCGCTGCCGGACAAGTGCCGCTGGGTCTTTCGACCAGCGCCGTGATCCGCGACTGGGGTCCGAATGCGCAGAACAGCCGCACCTTTGCCCGCTGGCCTGCGGAAGACGGCAAATTCGTAAAGTCGGACAGCTCGCTTCCCGGTCCTCACCGCGTGACGTCCAACTATGCGCCGGAAATCAGCTTCACGCTGACCAAGGACTTCATGGTGCCGCTGACGGTGCGCACCGGCTCGTTGCCGAGTGGCGCCGGCCGGACGAACTGGGCAAGTGTTGCAGGAGCGACTGGCTATCTTGTCGGCCTGTTCGGCGGCGGGCTGGCCGACTGGCTCTCACCGGGCCAGGTCGTGGGCCTCGTCATGAACGGCACAGTACTCCCGCCATCGGCGACAAGTTGCACCATTCCCGCGGATGTAACCCGGGCTGCTGCCGATTTCAGGGTCGGCACGCTCACCGCATTCGGACCTGAGGAGAGTTTTTCCTATCCACCACGCCCCGCGGCCTTGCAGTGGACCGCGCGCGTGCGGCCTCGTTCGACAACCAGCTGGATGCAGATTCCGGGTATGTCGAGGGGTGCTTTCTAGGGCAAAAGCGACGCTCAAGACCAAGCCTGTCACACGCGTCTGCTGATTTTAATGCTAACATTTCTCATTATTGTTGACACTATCGTGAATCATTCTCAATAGCATCTAGACATTCGTTGAGGGGACTACTTGCATGACCAGGCTTCGCCAACCCCCTGCCAGCGGGATCACTACACTGCGGCCCGCGCCCGCTCAGGGCACAATCCTTGCCGGCGCTCTCGCCGCCGCCTTCTTTCCCGCTTCGGCCCATGCCGAAGAAGCTGCCCCCGAAAGCGCATCGCGCCCCATCATCATCGTCGAAGGTCACCGCTCGGCCCAGGTCAACCCCGACGCCGATCCGGAGGCACCCTACAAGGTCAACCGATCGGCCGATTCGCGGTTTTCCGAGGAACTCCGCGATACGCCCAAGTCGATCACCATCATTCCCAAGGAAGTTATCGAGGACCTTGGCGCGACCAGTTTTCGCGAACTGGCTCGCGCCACGCCGGGCGTGACTCTCGGCACCGGCGAAGGTGGTAATGCGTTCGGCGACCGCATCTTCATTCGCGGCTTCGACGCACGCAACGACATTTATATAGACGGACAGCGCGATCCCGGAGTCTCAAGCCGCGAAATTTTCGCGATCGAGCAGGTCGAGATCGTCAAGGGTCCGTCGAGCGTATTCATGGGCCGGGGCACCACCGGCGGCTCGGTCGGGCTGCAATCGAAGCGTGCGCAGACCCAGAACGATTTTCTTGTCGCCGAAGCTGGCGTGGGGACCGAAAAGTTCCGGCGCGGCACGCTCGATGCCAATTACGAGCTGGCCTCGGGCCTCGTGCTACGCGTGAACGGGCTCTACCATTCCGGAGACGTTCCGGGTCGTGATCATGTCGATTCCAAACGCTACGGCGTGGCTGCAGCACTTGGCTGGGCCGCGACCGACACACTCTCGTTCGCGCCGAATTACTACCATTTCCGCGCCGAAGGCATGAGCGACTTCGGCCATCCGTTCGATCCGGCGACCCGCGAACCCTATGCCGTCGATGCCGGAAATTTCTATGGCGCGGTCGGACGCGATTTCCTCGAGAACGACGCCGATGTCGGCACCTTCGCCGTGCAATGGCAACCGATCGAGGCGCTGATCCTTCAAAGCCAGACCCGCTATGGCGAAGTCGATAACCGATATGTAGTCAGCGTGCCGCGCGCACCGCGAGCCGTATCGAGCGATCCGCTTTTGAATGGAGCCGACCTTGCCAAGGGCTTCATCCCCGGCCAGATCGTGGTCGATACTGGCTCGCCGCAACGCAATGCCACCACCCAATATCTGGGCAATATCACGACCGTTTCGGCGGCACTCGAGACCGGCGGCATCACTCACGCATTGGTGTTCGGCGGGGAGTTCAGCAAAGAGGAAGTGACCAACCGGCGCTATGTGTTTCCCGCATTCGTCGAAAACGAATCCGGCGCGCAAATCGGAACGCCCAGCGGTTTCACCCGTGACCTGTTCGATCCCAACCCTGTTCTTGGCTTTCACATTCCCGCCCTTCTCGACACTGCAGCGACCCCAACCGTCACCGAGGTCGAGAGCTGGTCGATATTCGCGATCGACACGATCAAGTTTTCACCCAAGCTTGAATTGCTGCTGGGCGGCCGGTTCGAAACGTTCGAAGTCGCGACGAGCGGGAGCAACAATACCGGTCCCTATCGCTTTTCGGGAAATTTCAGCTTCTCCAACGGGCAGGCAAGCCTGCTTTACAAGCCGGTCGAGGCGATGAGCCTTTACGTCAGCTATGCGACATCGGCCAACCCGAGCGGCGAGCAGCTCGATTCGAACAGCCCCGCCTATGGCGGCCTCGTCGGCATCCAGAACCTCGAACCAGAACGCAACAAGGCCTACGAACTCGGAGGGAAGTGGGAAGTGGCAGACGGGCACCTGCTGATCACCGCCGCCGCCTTCCGCATCGACAAGACCAACGCCCGCGAGAACCTGGGCGGCGGGGTCTATGCCAATGTCGGCATGCAGCGCAGCCAGGGTTTCGAGCTCGGTGCCAACGGCAACATCACCTCGCGCTGGTCGGTCTATGGCGGATATACCTATCTCGACGCCACGGTTCAGGCGAGCCAGGCCACCCCCGCAAGCCTGGGCAGGCGTTTTGCCAATGTCCCGCGCCATTCGTTCTCGCTGCTGTCGAGCTATGCGCTTACCGACGATTTCGCGATCGGTGCCCAGGCGTTCTATCGCAGCCGCGTGTTTGGCGGTGGGGTGGAAGCGAACGAGAATTCGGTTCCCGGTTACTGGAAATTCGATGCTGTCGCGCGCTATCGCCCAACAGAAAACATCGAACTACGCGCCAACGTGATGAACATTTTCGACAAGCGCTATTACGATGCGATCTATCGCTCGGGCACGCCGTTCAGCTATGTCGCTCCGGGTCGCTCGGCAACTCTGAGCGTCAGCTTCAAGATGTGAGTGAAGAGCGGATGCTGGTCGCAATTCCCGAAGTGCTGAGTCCGCAAGCTGCCGCCGAATTGCGCGAGCAGATCGCGGCAGAGGATTGGATTGACGGAAACGCGACCAGCGGCGCGGGTGCGGCAAGCGTCAAGCGCAACCGCCAGCTTGCGGAGAACGCGCAGGCGACACACCGGGCGCAGGCGCAGGTCTCGGCGGCACTGATGGACAACTCGGTTTTCCTGTCTGCCGCCCTGCCTCACTCGGTGTTTCCGCCACTGTTCAATCGCTATGGCCCCGGCGATGGGTTCGGTCTCCATGTCGACAATGCGATCAGGTTCCATGCGGAAACGGGTGCGCGCATCCGCACCGACCTTTCGTGCACCTTGTTTCTCACCGATCCCGCCGAATATGAGGGCGGTGAACTGGAGATCGAGGGCCAGTTCGGAATGGCCCGATACAAGCTGCCTGCCGGTCATGCGCTGCTCTATCCCTCGACCAGCCTGCACCAGGTGACGCCGGTGACAGCGGGGACGCGAATTTCTTGCTTTTTCTGGCTGCAATCGCTGGTGGCGGACCATGCAGCGCGCGAAATGCTCTACGATCTCGACCAGACGGTGCAGACCCTCTCAGCCGAGCGCGGCAAGAGCGATGCGCAAGTGCTGCGCCTAACCGCGATTTATCACAACCTCGTGCGTCGCTGGGCGCAAGTATAGGGCGCGGCTAAAGCCCATCTAACAGGCCGGAAAAGCATTCTCGCTGGCATCTGGCGGCGCGACGGGCCATTATGTCGCCATGGACAGTGCACCCTATGCAACCGGTACGGTTTTCCTCGTCGGCGCTGGCCCCGGCGATCCCGATCTGCTGACGCTGCGCGCCGCGCGGCTGATCATGCGGGCCGGGCTGATCGTGCATGATGGGCTGGTGAGCGAGGATATTCTCGCATTGGCCGACCCGAAGGCGCGGCTCGTCTCGGTCGCCAAGCGCCGCTCGCGCCATACGATGCCGCAGCAGGCGATCAACGCGCTGCTGGTGCGCGAGGCACTTGCGGGCAAGGACGTCGTGCGGCTCAAGGGCGGCGATCCGTTCGTGTTCGGGCGCGGCGGCGAAGAGCTAGAGGCGTGCCGCGCGGCGGGCGTGCCGGTCGAGGTCGTGCCTGGCATCACCTCGGCGCTGGGTGCTGCGGCTGCTGCGCAGATCCCGCTCACGCATCGCGCCAACGCCTCGATCGTCAGCTTCGTGACCGGTCAGTGCAAGGGATTGACCGAGCAGGACTGGTCCGGGCTTGCCGGCAAGGGTCGCACGCTCGTGATCTACATGGGGCTCGCCTCTGCCGCGCAGATTGCAGAAAAGCTGATCGCCGACGGTCTGTCGCCCGCCATGCCGGTCGCAGTGATCGAGAACGCGACGAAAAATACCATGCGCGTGCTGCGCGCGCCGATCGCGGGCCTTGCCGATCTTGTTGCGCGCGAGCAGGTGAAGAGCCCTGCACTGATCGTGGTCGGCGAAGTTGCCGACGAACCCGAACATTCGCTGCGCGAGCTGGCGCTGGAGATTGTACAGTGAAGATCCTGACCGGAAACGATTTGAAGAGCGGCGAGGTCGTCTGGTGGGACGGCGATCACTGGTCGAAATTCGTCAATTCCGCCGCCGATGTCGGTGATCGCGGCGATGCCATCATCGCCCGCGAGGAAGCCGCGCGCCGCGTCGTCAGCGCTTATATCGTCGATGGCGCGCGAGACGAGAACGGGGTCCGCCCCGCGC
This sequence comes from Novosphingobium sp. Chol11, assembly GCA_945906005.1. Taxonomy (GTDB): domain Bacteria; phylum Pseudomonadota; class Alphaproteobacteria; order Sphingomonadales; family Sphingomonadaceae; genus Novosphingobium. The sequence continues at coordinate 5,080 of CAMDQY010000065.1, forward strand.
ATATCAAGGAACGCATTCGCGCTCTCGGGCCGACCGTGCGCATGGACCTGTCGCTCAAGCCGGGCGATCCCGATGCCTCGAACTGGGTAATCTGATGTACAAGTACGATCAATATGACCAGCAGATGGTGGACGTTCGCGTCAAGGAATTCCGCGATCAGGTCCGCCGCCGCCTTGATGGCTCGCTGACCGAGGACCAGTTCCGTCCGCTGCGCCTGCAGAACGGGCTCTACCTGCAATTGCATGCCTACATGCTGCGGGTCGCGGTGCCCTATGGCACGCTCAATTCAGAGCAGATGACGGTTCTGGGCGACATCGCCGACAAGTACGATCGCGGCTATGGCCACTTCACCACGCGCCAGAACATCCAGTACAACTGGATCAAGCTGGAAGAGACGCCCGACCTGCTGGCCGAACTGGCAGGCGTGGAAATGCACGCCATCCAGACCAGCGGCAACTGCATACGCAACATCTCGTCCGACCAGTATGCTGGGGCCGCCGCCGACGAGATCGTTGATCCGCGCCCCTATGCCGAGCTGCTGCGCCAGTGGTCGAGCTTTCATCCCGAATTCCTGACCCTGCCGCGCAAGTTCAAGATCGCGGTGATCGCCAGCGAGACCGACCGCGCGGCGATGAAGCTACACGACATCGGCATCCAGATGGTGCGCAATGAAGCGGGCAAAATTGGCGCGCGCTTCTTCGTCGGTGGCGGCATGGGCCGCACCCCGATGATCGGGCCGATGATCCGCGACTTCGTGCCGCTCGACCAGCTCATCACCTACTGTGAGGCGTGCCTGCGGGTCTACAACCGCTATGGTCGGCGCGACAACAAGTACAAGGCGCGCATCAAGATCCTCGTCCACGAGCTGGGCAAGGACGAATACACGCGCCAGGTCGAGGAAGAGTTCGCGCTCCTGATGGAACAAGGCATCGAACCGCCGCTCGCCGAGCTTGAACGCATCAAGGCGATGTTCGCCGATCCCGCCTTCGAGACGGGAGCCAGCGACGATCTCGATCTCTCCGATCCCGATTTCCGGCTGTGGGTCGAGCGCAACTGCGCGCAGCACAAGCAGGCGGGCTACATTATCGCCACGGTCAGCCTCAAGCCGGTCGGCGGCATTCCTGGCGACGCCAGCGCCGACCAGATCCGGCTGATGGCGCAGCTTGCCAGGGACTACAGCTTCGACGAACTGCGGGTCACCCATGCGCAGAACATCGTGTTCCCGCATGTCCGCAAGGCTGATCTCTACACGGTCTGGAAGGCGCTCGACGAGGCGGGGCTGTCGACCGCCAACCTCGACGGCATCGGAGACATCATCGCCTGCCCCGGCCTCGACTATTGCAGCTTGGCCAATGCGCGCTCGATCCCGGTTGCGCAGCGGATCTCCGAGCGTTTCGGCTCGGCCGAAAAGCAGGCAGAAATCGGCGAGCTCAAGCTGAAAATCTCGGGCTGCATCAATGCCTGCGGGCATCACCACGCGGGGCACATCGGCATTCTGGGCGTCGACCGCAAGGGCGTCGAGAACTACCAGCTTCTCCTCGGCGGCAGCGAGGGCGCGGATACGTCGCTTGGCCAGATCACCGGTCCCGGCTTCGACGAGGACGGCATCGTCGCCGCTGTCGAGACGGCAGCCAATGTCTATTTGCGCGAGCGCAACAACGGCGAGCGTTTCCTCGATACTTATCGCCGCATCGGCATGGCCCCGTTCAAGGAGGCGCTTTATGACTGACGTGCAGTTCCGCTTCCGCGACGACGAGCTGGCTGGCGATCCCGCGGTTACGGTCGATTCGTTTTTCGACCAGACCAACGCCACTGCGGTGCGCATCGAGCCGGGCGAAGATGCCCGTGCGCTCCTGCCTTTCCTTGGTCGGCTGCAACTGATCGAGGTCAGCTTTCCGGCCTGGACCGACGGGCGCGGCTATTCCTCCGCGCGGGTGCTGCGCGAGGCGGGTTACACCGGCGAACTGCGGGCTGTCGGCGATCTGGTGATCGACATGCTCTCGCACCTTCGGCGCTGCGGCTTCGATGCCTTCGCTCCCGAGCACGGCCTCAACCATGCCGATGCACAAGCCGCCTTCGATCGCTGGGACAATGTCTATCAGGTCACAGGAGATGGCCGCGCGCCGATCTGGGCCAGGCGACATGGCTGAACTCGTGCGCACCGTTGACCGCATCGACACCGGTCCTCGCTTCCGCGAGGCCGACGCGGTGCGCCTCAACCGCATGTTCCAGGGCAGCGATACGTACGAGATGCTCGATACACTGCTGCGCGAGAAGCTGGCCGGCGACATCGCGGTGGTTTCCAGTTTCGGGGCCGAAAGTTCGGTCCTGTTGCACCTTGTCAGCCAGATCGACCCGGCGACGCCGGTGCTGTTCCTCGAAACCGGCAAGCACTTTGCCGAGACGCTGGAATATCGCGACCTGCTCGCCTCGCAGCTGGGCCTGACCGACCTGCGCAACCTGACGCCCGATCCGGTGGCGCTTGCCGCCAAGGACGAGAGCGGCCTGCGCTGGTCCTACGATCCCGATGGCTGCTGCGAGATCCGCAAGGTGATTCCGCTAGCGAATGCGCTCGCCGGGTTCGACGCTTCGCTTACCGGGCGCAAGGCGTTCCAGTCCTCCACCCGCGCCAAGCTGCCGCGCTTCGAGATCGACACCAGCGACGCGATGGGGCGGCTCAAGGTCAACCCGCTGATCGACTGGACGCAGGATGATCTCGTCGCCTACATGGCCGAGCACGACCTGCCCGCGCACCCGCTGGTGGAGCAGGGCTATCCCTCGATCGGCTGTTCGCCGTGCACCCACAAGGTCGCCGAGGGCGAGGACGCGCGCTCGGGCCGCTGGAAGGGCTGGGATAAGACCGAGTGCGGCATCCACGTTCCGGTGCAGGACGACGGCGAACTTCCGCCCGAATACGATCCGGCGTTCTAAGCCACTGAATGACCCACCTCCCGCCCCTCCCGCAAGCGGGAGGGGCGGGAGACTTGCCGAGCCTCGAGCGAGGTTAGGCACAGCGGGGTGGGCAGATGATGCGCGATCCTGGCCCCGATTCCCGTTGCGCCATATTTCTCCCTTCTGATTCCTCCACGCCTGCGCCACACTGTCGGAAAGAATCAGCAATGCGGGAGAGTGACGTGATGCGATTTTCTACGAGATTTGCGGGCGCGCTCGCGGTGACGGCGTTTCTTGCGACGCCGCTAGCCGCCCAAACTCAAACCCAGACCCTACCCACGTGGGTCGAGCAGATGGAAGCCTTGAAACCTGTCGGCAAACACCTGCTCGAAGTTGCCGAGCGCGACGATACCGACGCGCACCGCGTCGAAATGAACCAGCACATCCTTGGCACGGTCGCCAATGGCTATCTCAACTATGTCAGGGCCGACCCGGCGCGTCCGACTTTCACGCCGCTGTGGAACTATGCCTTCAACTACGGCGGCCCCAACCCGGACTATGCCTACATGTTCACGCTGGTGGACCCCAAGGGCACCTATCGCATATCCGGCTACCGCGGCACATCGCGGTTCGTCGAGATCACCCAGCAGAACAGCGACTACACCACCAAGCCGATGGGCGGCAGCCCCTCGCCTACCAATGATCTCGATCAGCTCAAGTTCGGCGCGGACCGCTATTTCAGCGTAATCCTCAGCGCCGAGCGACCGGCAGGCTATACCGGCGACTGGTGGCCGCTTGCGCCAACGACGATTTCGCTGCTGATGCGCAAGAATTCGGCCGACTGGAAGCGCGAGATCGATCCCAGGATTGCGATCGACCGGCTCGACGAGGCCGCGCCGCTAACGACGCAGCAGATGGCGGACCGCTTCTCGAACCTCAAGGGATGGGTCGGTTACATGCTCGAATATACCATCGGCCTTACCCGCTATTACCGCGATCATCACGGCATCAACACCATTTCGAAATCGGCGCTGATGGCCGCGTCCGACCCATTCAAGGGCCAGATCTATCTCGACGGTGCTTTCCAGATCAAGGACGACGAGGCGCTGGTGCTGGAAACGCAGGTGCCCAAGCAATGCCGGTACTGGCAGATCCTGCTGGCCGACAACCGCTTCGCCACGGTTGACTGGGTCAATCGCCAGTCGAGCCTCAACGATACGCAGGTCAAGCTCGACAAGGACGGCAAGTTCCGCGCGGTGATCGCGGTGAAGGACCCTGGCGTGCCCAACTGGCTCGACACCGGCGGCGAAGAATGGGGCATCATCCAGATGCGCTGGAACCGCTGCACCGAAGCACCCGACCCGGTGGTCACGAAGATCGCGCTCGCTGACGTGCGCAAGCATGTGCCTGCCGATACTGCGGTGATTACGCCGCAACAGCGCAAAGTCCTGCTGCGCGAACGCCGCGAGGCTGCGCAACTGCGGCAGCTGTGGTGACGGGGCTATGATCAAGGGCGAGAAAATCCTGCTGACGGGGCCTGCGGGCCGGATTGCGTTTGCGCTGGCAGAGGCGCTCGCGCCGCATAACGAAGTGTGGGGCATAGCGCGGTTCTCCGACCCGGAGAGCCGGACCAAGGTCGAAAACCTGGGCGTAACCACGCGCAAAATCGATCTTGCCAGCGGCGAGTTCGGCGACCTGCCGCAGGATTTCACCTATCTGCTGCATCTGGCGGCGGATTTCAGCGCGGCCGACTATGAGCAATCGCTGCGGGTCAATGCCGAGGGCACCGGCCTGCTGATCGAGCATTGCCGGCGCGCCAAGGCGGCGCTAGTGATGTCCACGGTGACGACCTACAAGCCGCATCCCGACCCCTGGCACCCCTTCGAGGAGGGCGACCCGCTCGGCGATGCGGCGATCCCCAATCAGGCTCCCTATTCAATCGGCAAGATCGCCGAGGAAGCCGTCACGCGTTACTGCGCGCGCTCGTTCGGCCTGCCGATCACGATTGCGCGCATGGGCGCGGCCTACGGCAAGCAGGGCGGCCTGCCTGCCTTCCACCTGCACGCGATTGCAGCAGGCGAGCCGGTCAAGACCCGCTGGGACCCGATGACCTACAGCCCGATCCACGACGACGATATCGTCGCCCAGCTCGAACCACTGCTCGGCGTCGCGAGCGTGCCTGCGACCATCGTCAACTGGTGCGGTGACGAGGCGGTGAGCGTGCAGCAATGGTCGGCATATTTCTGTGAACTGCTTGGGGTCGAGGCGAAGATCGACATCGACGTGATCCCCGGCGCATCGGTCGGTTCGGTCGGTGATCACCGCATGCGCGCCTCGATCACCGGGCCGTGCAAGGTCCACTGGAAGGACGGGTTTCGACGGATGGCAGAGCAATTCTACCCGGATCGGGTAGTCTCCTAAGTCTCACACCCACTTCTGCTCGCGATACCATCGCGCGGTTTCCTTCAGGCCCTCGCGCGTTTCGATGCGCGGCTTCCACAGCTCGTGCGGAGGCCGCGCGCCTTGGCTCACCACCCAGTCGGGATGACTGAAATAGGCCGCACGGTCGGGAGTCAGCTTGGCGCGCGAGCGCCGCACGAAGCAGTCGGCACGAGCAGCGCGCTGCAAGGTCCGCGGCGAAAGCCCGATCACGCGCGGCCTGCCGCCCATCGCCCAGCCAATCGCGCGCGCCAGTTCATAGTGGCTCCAGCCGTTCATCCGCCCGTCGTCGGGTTCGAAAATGTGGCCGATCACGCCATCACCGCCCGGCACCAGCGCCAGCAGCAGCCGCGCCAGATCCTCGACATGGATCACCGACGCGCGCCCTTCCTTTGGCATCGGCACGAAGCCGAGCCGCGACACCTTGAACAGCTCGAGCATCTCGGTATCGCGCGGGCCATAGATCGCGGGCGGGCGCACGATCGTCCAGTCGAGCCCGCTCGCCTTGACCAGCTTTTCCGCTCGCTCCTTCGACGCGCCATAGTCCGACAGCCGTGGCTCGCGCGCCGACAGCGAGGACACGCAGACCAGACGCGCCAGACCGGCCTGCTTCGCAACCTCGATCACGTTGAGCGTGCCCAGGACATTGCCTTGCTCGAAACCGTCGCATTCGCGCGCGTTGACCACACCGGCGACATGGATCACCGCATCGGCACCGTGCATCATCGCTCGCAAGGCGTCGGGCGATGCAAGATCGCCTGCGATCCATTCCACGCCATCGCGAGACTTCTGCTTCCGGCGCGCCAGTGCGGCAATTTCGTGTCCCTCGGAAAGCGCCAGGTCGAGCAGCGCCTGCCCGACGAAGCCAGTGCCGCCCGTAACTGCAAGCCTCACTTCAAAACCAGCTGGTTGCGGTGGACGACTGCCGAGCGCGGCGCATAGCCAAGCAGGGCTTCGTGATCGGCTGACTGGCGGCCCATCAGCAGGGCACATTCACCCGAATCGTATTCGGACAGGCCATGCGCCAGAACGCCCCCATCGGCATTGACGATCCCCACCGGATCGCCGCGATTGAACGCGCCGTTCACCGCCGCGATGCCCGCTGCAAGCAGGCTGCTTCCGGACTGCAACGCCCTTGCAGCGCCCGCGTCGATGACCAGATCGCCCTTCAGCTTCATCCGCCCGCCCAGCCATGCCTTGCGCGCTGCATCGCGCCGCCGCCTGCCCTCGGTGGGCAGGAACAGGGTTCCGGTATCGCTGACAAGCGCGCGGGCAATCGGTGTGTCATGGTTGCCGTTGACGATGGCAAGAGCAACGCCCGCCATTTCGGCTATCTCGGCCGCCTGAAGCTTGGAGGTCATACCGCCCGATCCAAGGCCGGAGCCAGAGGACCCGCTCGCCATGGCCTTGATCTCGGCACTGATGCCGCGCACCTCACGCACCAGTTTTGCGGCAGGATCAGCGGGATCGCGGTCGAACAGTCCATCGACATCGGAAAGCAGCAGCACCGCGCTCGCCTGCACCGCCTGGGCGACCCGCGCGGCCAGCCGGTCATTGTCGCCGAAGCGGATTTCGTGAGTCGCGACGCTGTCGTTCTCGTTGATCACCGGAACAGCGCCTGCATCGCGCAGCCGGCCGAGCGTGGCCGTAGCATTGAGGTAACGCCGCCGGTCCTCCAGGTCGTCGAGTGTGAGCAGGAGCTGCGCCGCCGTATGCCCGTGGCGCTCCAGCAATTCCGCCCACAGGCCCGACAGCGCGATCTGCCCCACCGAAGCCGCGGCCTGCGCATCGGCAAGGCTGCCGCGCCCGCCCTTGTCGAGGCCGAGCCGTGCCGCGCCCAGCGCGATTGCACCCGAAGAAACGATAATGATGTTCTGCCCGCGCGCCCGGTAAACGGCGATTTCGTCCACCAAGCCGGCGATCCAATCACGCCGCAGGCCTTGCGGGCCGACCAGCAGCGACGAGCCGACCTTGATGACAAGGCAGGGGCACTGGGCAGGATCGATCAGGTCGGCAAGGCGGGTGACGGGCATGGTGTGGGATTAGCCGCAGTTTACTTGACCGCAAAGCCCATCAGCCCATTTCGTCACCCTGAACTTGCTTCAGGGTCCATGGATGCTGAAACAAGTTCAGCATGACGGCGAATTTCCTAACCTTTTGCACCCAGCTCACAGCGGCGACCATTCCTGTTCGTCCGAATCTTCCTGCTCGCCCTCCGGTCGCTCGGTAACAGTGCGCGCGGGCAGGCGGGCGATCACCGCATCGAGCAATGCCTCGATCCCTTGGCCGGTCGCGCCCGAG
>CAMDQY010000066.1 GCA_945906005.1 Novosphingobium sp. Chol11
AGCAGTCCGGTCAGCGCGGGCTTCGTAATTCTCTTCTGCCTGACTGGTCAGGTGATCCTCGCCAATCGCCATTCCGCGCGGATCGTGCGGGCCGAGCGTGATCGGATTACCGTGAAGCGTGCCCAGAAGCGCGCGGAAAGCCTGCTCTCCGAATATGAGCACTCGGGTCAGGGCTGGTTCTGGGAGACCGACCGGCGCGGCAACATTACCTACGTAACGCCGCGCATTGGCGGACTGCTGGGCACGTCGGCCCGCGCTCTTGTCGGAAAGCCCTTTACCAGCCTTTTTCAGCTCGACGCCGAGGAGGACAGGGTCAGTTGGCGAACGCTGCAATTCCACCTCTCTACCCGCTCGACTTTCTCCGATCTTCAGGTGCCTGCCGCAACCAAGGTAGACGATGAACGCTGGTGGTCGATTACCGGGCGGCCGGCGCTGGACAATTTCAACAATTTTCTCGGCTTTCGTGGATCCGGCACGGACCTGACCGACCGCAAGCGCTCCGAGGAGCACGTCACGCAGCTAGCCAGATTCGATTCGCTGACCAAGCTCGCCAACCGGTTCCAAATGGCCGAGTGGCTCGAGAAAATCCTCGATGCCCAGCAGGTCGAGCGGCGGGCCTGCGCCGTGTTCCTGCTCGATTTCGACCGCTTCAAGCAGGTCAACGATACCATGGGCCACCCGGCAGGCGATGTACTGTTGCGTCAGGTTGCCGATCGGCTTCGCTTGGCGGTCAACGGATCGGGCAGCGTAGGTCGTCTCGGCGGCGACGAGTTCCAGGTGATCCTGCCTGGAAGGCACAAGAAAGACGAACTGGAGCACCTTGCCCACCGGATCACCGAAACCCTGGCACAACCTTATTCTATCGATGGTGCACGCGTTACGATCGGTGCGTCGATCGGCATCTCGCTGTGCCCGGCGAACGGGACGAGCTCAGAAGAACTGATCCGAAATGCCGATCTGGCGCTCTATGCCGCCAAGGATGGCGGTCGAGGCCGCTATCACTTTTATGCCGATGACCTGCATGCAGAGGCGGAAGAACGCCGCCAGCTCGAGCAGGACCTGCGCGATGCCATGTCCAGCGGCGATCTGGAACTGCATTACCAGCCAGTTGTCTCGACCACGACCGAGAAGATCACAGGCTTCGAGGCGCTGCTGCGCTGGAACCATCCGCTACACGGCTACCTTTCGCCAGCGCGGTTCATTCCGGTGGCGGAAGAATCGGGCCTCGTCACGCAGATCGGCGAATGGGCACTGCGAGCCGCCTGCGAACAGCTTGCACGATGGCCAGAAAGCGTGCGCATTGCCGTCAACGTCTCACCGCTGCAATTCGGGAGTCCCAGCCTTCCGGCGATCATTACCGACGCTATCGCCAATGCACAGATCGATCCTGCACGGCTTGAACTGGAGATCACCGAGGGCGTGTTCCTCAACGACGATTCGGCGACCGACGCAATGTTCAGCGCCTTGAAGGCAATCGGCGTTCGGCTTGCGCTCGACGACTTCGGCACCGGCTATTCCTCGCTCGGCTATCTGAAGAAGGCGCCGTTCGACAAGATCAAGATCGACCAGAGCTTTGTGCGCGGTGCGACGCTTCAGGGCAGCCGCAATGGCGCGATCATCGCGGCGATTGTCAGTCTTGCCGAGGCGCTCAACATGGAAACGACCGCGGAAGGAGTCGAAACGCTCGACGAGCTGGATCTCGTCCGTTCGCTGGGCTGTAGTCATATCCAGGGCTACATCTACGAACGGGCGTTGACTGCGACGGTCGCCACCGAGCGACTGGCGACCGGGCTTTCGGTAATCGCCAGCGGCCCCCAGTCCGCGCGTGCGCCACGCCAGACCATTCTGCGCAAGGTCGAATTGACGCAAGGAGCTCATCGCTATCAGGGCACGATACGCAACATTTCGGTCAGCGGCGCTATGATCGAGGGATTGTGGGGCGTGCCCAAGGATACTGTCTTCAACCTTCACTTTGCGCGCGGCTACGCAGTCGAAGTGACGGTGCGCTGGTCGAAAAAAGATCGCATGGGCGTCGAGTTCGCCCGGCCGCTCGCACTCGATGGTGAAGGCGGGGTGATTATCGCGCCGCCGCGAAGGAGCGCGGAAGCTGGAGATCGATCTATCCTGCGCAAGGTAGGCTGACAGCAAGGTTACCATATCCCGATTGTGCCGGCTTTTTGGCCGCCGCATCGCTATTGTGAAAAACCGGTTCCCACTTTTTCGCGCGATGCTCTATGGGCGCGCGGATGAGCACAGACCTCGACCTGATCCGCAACTTCTCCATCATTGCCCATATCGACCACGGCAAGTCCACGCTGGCCGACCGGCTGATCCAGCACACCGGCGGCCTGACCGAGCGCGAGATGTCCGAGCAGGTGCTCGACAACATGGACATCGAGAAGGAGCGCGGCATCACCATCAAGGCGCAGACCGTGCGCCTCAGTTACACCGCCAAGAACGGCAAGACCTATGAGCTCAATCTCATGGACACCCCCGGACACGTGGACTTCGCCTACGAAGTCTCCCGCTCACTCGCCGCCTGCGAAGGCGCGCTGCTGGTGGTCGATGCAGCGCAGGGCGTCGAGGCGCAGACGCTGGCCAACGTCTACCAGTCGATCGAGCACGACCACGAGATCGTGCCGGTGATCAACAAGATCGACCTGCCTGCCGCCGAACCCGAAAAGGTGCGCGCCGAGATCGAAGACATTATCGGCATCGATGCTTCTAACGCGGTGCTGACCAGCGCCAAGTCGGGCATCGGCGTCGAGGACGTGCTCGAAGCCATCGTCGAGCGCATCCCGCCTCCCAAAGGCGATCGCAGCGCCCCGCTGAAAGCGCTGCTGGTCGATTCCTGGTACGACCCGTACCTCGGCGTCGTCATCCTCGTGCGGGTAATGGACGGAGTGATCCGCAAGGGCCAGGCGGTGAAATTCATGCGCGGCGGCACCGAGCATCTGGTCGATCGCGTCGGCTGCATGCGGCCCAAGATCGACCAGCTCGACGAGATTGCCGCAGGTGAGATCGGCTTCATCACCGCGCAGATCAAGGAGGTCGAGCAGGCCAAGGTCGGCGATACCATCACCACCGTGAAGAACGGCGCGACCGAGGAGCTTCCCGGCTACAAGGAAGTGCAGCCGGTGGTGTTCTGCGGGCTGTTTCCGGTCGATGCCGCCGACTTCGACAAATTGCGCGATTCGATCGGCAAGCTGCGGCTCAACGACGCCAGCTTCTCCTATGAGATGGAAACCAGCGCGGCGCTCGGCATGGGCTATCGCTGCGGCTTCCTCGGCCTGCTGCACCTCGAGATCATCCAGGAGCGCCTGAGCCGCGAATACGACCTCGACCTTATCACCACCGCGCCCTCGGTGGTCTACCGGCTCCAGCTTTCCGCCTCGCGCACCGACGATGCCCGCGAGATGTATCTGCACAATCCGGCCGATTACCCCGACCAGAACCGCATCGCCTCGATCGAGGAGCCGTGGATCAAGGCAATGATCTATACGCCCGACGAATATCTCGGCCCGATCCTCAAGCTGTGCCAGGATCGACGCGGCATCCAGCGTGAGCTGACCTATGTCGGTGGCCGCGCGCAGATCACCTACGAACTGCCTTTGAACGAGGTGGTGTTCGACTTCTACGACCGGCTGAAATCGATAAGCCGCGGCTATGCCAGCTTCGATTACGAGCAGATCGGTCTGCGCGAAGGCGATCTCGTCAAGATGAACATCCTCGTTAACAACGAGCCGGTCGATGCGCTGTCGCTGATCGTCCATCGCGGCGTCGCCGAGGCACGCGGGCGCGGCATGTGCGAGCGGCTCAAGGATCTGATCCCGCGCCACCTGTTCAAGATCCCGATTCAGGCGGCGATCGGCGGAAAGGTGATCGCGCGCGAAACCATCGCCGCGCTCAGGAAGGACGTCACCGCCAAGTGCTATGGCGGCGACATTAGCCGCAAGAAGAAGCTGCTGGAAAAACAGAAAAAAGGGAAAGCGCGCATGAGAGAATACGGAAACGTCTCGATCCCTCAGGAAGCTTTCATTGCAGCCTTACGCATGGGCGAGGAATAGAGGCAGGCGCTTCGCCGGGGGTGAACTTGCGAAATATTTCAGCCATTGCAGCATGCTTGGCAGCCGTCGCGTTGCTTGCTGCTTGTCGCAGGAGCGAAGCCTCTTCCGAACCACCTTCGGAGCTGGAGGAAACCACCGCCGCGCTTGCGCCCGGTCAATTCCCCGCCAGCCTCGCTGCCTTCGGCAAGGGCTATCCGCAGGATGGCGATCCCTGCCGCAAGCTGGGAGATAGCGACACGACCGCCAACTGGATCGACGATAATTCCGCGCTCGTCGGGTGTCCGACACGTGAAAGCGCCGATGCGCTTGGGGCCTCGATTGTCGATACGGTCGATGGATTCTTCCTGGTCTCGGTATCGATCCAGAAGGAAGCGGGCGAGCAAGCGAAGTCATTGGCCAAGGCCGGAACCTTCGATGCGACCGACACCGTAAGCTGTGCGGTGGGTGATCCGCAAGTGGTCGAGGAATGCGCGGCCGGGGTCAAGCGCGAATGGGGACCGGATCGCTCGACCCTGGTCGAAGTGACAAAGCCGGACGGCTCCAAGCGCGCGATCTTCTTCGATGGCAGAACCGCCTATGGTGCCGAAACCGCTCGGGAGGACGGCTCGGCCGGTTGGAGGTTCAAGGCCCGGCATGTCGAGGACAGGAACGTCATCAGCTTCGGGCCAGAACATTATGCCATTCCCGATGAAATCGTTCTGGGTCGCTGACCCACTTTCCACCGCGTCTAACATGATGCATGGTCGCCAAAATCATGAACGTGAAGGGGAGAATGCGTGGACAGGATCGATATTGACGGCATAGGCATTGCCTATGAATTGATCGGCAAGGCCGGCGATCCGGCGGTCTCGATCACACCGGGCGGGCGGTTTTGCATGGACGTGCCGGGCCTGCGTGACCTGGCTGAAAACATCGCAGCGGGCGGACGCCGCGTATTGATCTGGGACCGGCCGAACTGCGGCTTTTCAGACACTATCCTGCGCGGCACGAGCGAATCCGAAACACAGGCCGAGGCTCTGGGCGGGCTGATCCGCAAGCTCGACCTTGGCCCCACCGCGATCTGCGGCGGATCGGGCGGCGCGCGCGTTTCCTTGCTGACGGCGGCCCGCAACCCGGACATTTTCTCGCACGTGTGCGTCTGGTGGGTCAGCGGCGATCCGATCGGTCTGATGCAGCTTGCCACGTTCTATTGCGGCGAAGCGGCGACTGCGGCATCGCGCGGCGGCATGGAGGCTGTGCTGGAGGCTGCTTCGTGGGCCGAACACGTCGCCAAGAACCCCAAGGCGCGCGATAATCTGCTCGCCATGGACCCGCGCAAGTTCATCGCGATGATGCAGCAATGGGCCTCGATCTACGTGCCTTCGGAAACCTCGCCGGTGCCGGGCATGTCCTCGCGCGACTGGGCACAGCTTTCGATGCCGGTGCTCGTTTTCCGCTCGAGCGAGACCGACCTGTCGCACACCCGCGCCACCAGCGAATGGACGCATCGTCTCATCCCGCATTCGGTGATTGCCGATCCGCCTTGGCGTGACGACGAATGGAACTTTCAGTCTGCGCGCCAGCAGGCGGGCGATGTCGGGGTGACGATCTTCACCAGCTGGCCGACTCTCGCGCCGCAGGTGCTGGAATTCCTGTCACGGTGACAGTGCCGCGGGCTTGTCGCAAATGGGTGATCGCCAAGCCGCTCGCGGCAGACGGGACCATCCGGCGCGATAACTTCGCCATGGTCGAGGAGCCGTTGCCAGCGCTCGCCGAAGGGCAGGCGCTGGTGCGCACGCGGCTGATCAACCTGCATTCGCGCACGCGGCTCAAGCTGGCGAACATGGCAGTCGGCGAGACGGACATGGCGAACTACGGGCTTGCCGAGGTGGTCGCCTCGCGCGATCCGCTGTTGCCCGAAGGGGCGAGCCTCCACTGGCAACTGGGCTGGCAGGACTGGCAGATCATCAGCCGCGAAGAGCAGCCGATCGGTTATGCCCCGCCTACACCGGCGGTTCATGCACTCAACCACACCCAGGCGCCGATGAACTACGTTTTGCGACCTGAGATCGCGCAAGGCTGGTCCAGCGACGTTGTAATGTATGTTTTCGGCACCTCGGGCACGACGGCGCTGCTGGGGCTGCGGCGCTGCGGCCCGGTGACTTCGCGCGACAAGGTGCTGGTTGCTGACGCAAGCGGCTCGGTCGGCTCGCTCGCTGCGCAGATCGCCAAGGTACAGGGTGCCCAGGTGATCGGGCTGGCAGGCGGCGAGGATCGCTGCAAATGGGTGACCGAAACGCTGGGGATCGATGGCTGCATCGACTATCGCGTGCCGGACCTTGGTGAACGCCTTCGCGCGCCATTTCCGCAAGGCATCGACCTGTTCTGCGATGGCGTCGGCGGATCGCTGACCCAGACTGTCTCGCCGCTGATCGTCCGGGGCGGGCGGCTGGTCTCCTACGGCAGCTCTGCCAGCTTCTACGGTGATGAAAGCGCACGAGCGTCGGGCAGCGGCCTGCGCGGTGCGTTCGGGATCACACCTGAGATTGAGGCCCTGTGCGATGACCGCGCGATCCGGATAGAGGCGTGGATCGTTTTTGATCATTACGACGAGCGGCTTTCGCTGGAAGACGAGCTTGCCGATCTGTTGCGTGCGGGCAGCATCAAGGCGGTTAACGATGTGACGAAAGGCTTTGAGGCGCTGCCCTCGGCCAGCATTGCGCTCTATGCGCGGGCCCACGCGGGCAAGGCGCAGGTCGATTTCGAAGGTTGAGGAGAGCCATGCATGGCAAGCAGGGAACTTGAGGCAGTTGTCGCTGCGATCCGCGAGGAAGAGCGACAGCGCGGGGGCAGCAGGCTGGGCTCGGTGCGACCCGAGGTCGACGATCTGATCGCGCGCAAGGCGGCGATGAACGCGAATTTTGTGCCGATCCCTGAGGGTATTGCCCACCACGAAGGAACGGTGGGTACAATTCCCGGCATCTGGTTCGAGCCCGAACAAGCAGACCGCAGCCGCGTCATCCTTTATTGCCACGGCGGCGGCTTCATGTTCGGCAGTCCGATCAACACCGGCCATGTCACTGCGCGACTGGCTCGGGCGGCGGGATGCGTGGCATTCAGCCTCGATTACCGGCTCTCGCACGAAGCGCCGTTTCCCGCCCCGGTGGAAGACGCGCTTGCGGCCTATCGCGGGCTGCTGGAGCAGGGATTCGCCCCCACCAGCATCGCAATTGCGGGCGATTCGGCTGGTGCCGGTCTTGCCGTGCTCCTGATGGTCGCCGCCCGCGATGCGGGCCTGGCATTGCCCGCAGGTTGTCTTTCGAGCTCACCCTGGACCGATCTGGAAATGACCGGAGCATCCATTCAGGAATGTGCCGACACTGACGTGCACTGCCACTTGCCCGGCTTACAAATGATGGCCGATGCCTATCTGGCCGGAGCCGATCCGCGCGATCCGCGTGCCTCGCTGCTCCATGCCGATCTGTCCGGCCTGCCGCCCATCCTGATCCAGACCGGCGGTGCCGAAGTGCTGCGCGATGACGCCGTCAGGTTGGCAGAGCGTGCGCGCGAATCGGGCGTGGATGTGACGCTCGATGTCATCGAGGGCGCGGTCCACATATGGCAATATATCGCGCCCGATTGCCCGGAAACGTGGGCTTCCGAAGCTAAGGCAGGTGCGTTTCTCAAGGCGACGATGGACCGTTCTACTGGCTAATCAGGAACCTGCCAGGTGCCGGCTTCGCCGCTCGCCAGCGAATATTCGTCCGATTTAGCGCCGGGATCATCGCGGGGGCCCTCGAACACGCGGGCTGCCAGATCGCGTGAAGACTGCCTGCCGTCTAGCGGGCTGATGATCCGCCGGTCGATGCGCCAGCCATTGCTGCCGCGCGAAAGATAGATGCGCGAGATGTTGAGTCTCAACATTTTCGGCTCGCCCGCGGCATCGCGGCCCAGGATGATGGAGTAATTGGTGGCGATGGCGCGGTCGCAGTCGAGCTCGACATGGGGCAGGGTGCCCACGTGCGCCGCGCCGTTGCCGGTCAGCGACCGGTGACCCTTGCCGTTCATCATGTCGCGGATTTCGGAAAGACCGTCCATATACTGGAAATCGCGCACGTCGTAGACGCCGTGCTCGGCATAGACCCCGCCCATCGCCTCGAGATTGCAGCCATCGACTGCAGGACCATAAGCCGAGATCACATTGTAGATTTCGAGGCGATCCTCGACGGCGCGAAGCCGGTCTTCCAGCGCTGACATGGTACGTTATTCCTCGAAAATCAGTGAATTACCGGATCCCCCATGCGGGCATAGCAATCGGCCATGGTGCCGCCCAGAAAAGCTTTGCGAACCGGCTCGTCGAGTTCGCCCAGACCCGGCTGGTATAGCTCGATCGGATCGGCATTGCCCTCGGTGTGCGGATAGTCCGAGGAGAAGACGACCATTTCGGGATAGTCCCTGATGAGGTCGAGAGTGTTCCAGTCGCCAAGGCCGGGCAGGGGTGTAAGCCTGACGTGACGCCTGAGGTAATCGCCGCCGCTCAAGGCAAACGGCCAGTCGCCCCAGGGGCCTCGCTTGGCGCAGAACACCTCGGTTTGCCGCACGAAATTGGGGAGCCAGCCTGCCCAGATTTCCGACATCAGGATCGTCAGCTTCGGGTGCCTTACAAACGCACCGCCATAGAGCATGGCGTTGAGGAACTGTTCGGCGCTGTGGTGTCGCTGGGTGTTGGCCATGCGCAGGAACGGACCGATGCTGTCGGCATTGCCAAAGTCCCAGCCCAGATTCGCCCAGTCGCCGAACCAGCCCGGCACGTTGCCGACGTGCAAGTTGACCACCATGCCGAGATCGACTGCCGCGGACCACACCGGATCGAAGTGAGGATGGCACAGCGAAAGGCCGCCCACCGGCTCGGTCCGAATAGAGAAGGCCCGGCTGCCGAAGCCGCGCATGCGGGTCATCTCGGCGATCGCGGCATCGAGATCGACAAGGTCGATGACTGATATTGGGCTGCACCTGTCAGTGTATCCGTCGAGCACTTCGAGCAGCACGTCATTGTTGGCGCGCACGAACTCGGCGCGCTTGTCCGGGTCGCGGATGAGCGGAAAGGTCGAGCCATATCCGCCCGGATTGACAAGCGAAAACTCGATCCCCACCCGATCCATCCATTCGATTCGGTCAGCGGGCTTGCCGGTCTGCTGCAGCTTTCGCCAGTGTTCGGGGATTTCCTCCCCCGCGGGCAGGCCGAACAGGCATGACGGATCGGGCCGCGCCTGTTCGGGAAGAGCCTCGATCAGGTCACCGGCGAAGAACCATGCCAGCAGGTCCTGCGTGCGAGGCAGATCGTCGGCGAACTTCGCCAGCGGGCCTTTCGAAGGCTCGAACTCCCAGGCGAAGGTCCAGTGGCTGTCGACATCGATAACTTGGCACATCGTGTCCTCCTGTTATGTCGCGGCAGGCTCGTTGAAGCTGCTGCCGAGTGCCATGACCGCCTCAACGCGCGCGCGGCGCTCGGCCATCTCAGGGCGCATGTCCTCGCCGCCGACCAGGTTTGGATACATCAGCAGCGGCCCGTGCGGCAGCCATTCCAGCGCGTCGTGCGAAACCTCGAACGGATCGAATGCACCCGCCGGGTCCATAAGAAAGCCCGTGCCGTCGGTGTTGCGGCGGAAGCACGGCGTATCCATCAGCGGGGCGAGCACACACAGCACGTCGATATTGTGGGGCTTGAGTTCGGCCCACAGCCCTTCGCAGAAGTTCGATTCGAACGCCTTGGTCGAGGAATACATCGACAGGAAGGGAATGCCGCCCAGCGCCGAGCCCGAGCTCATGATGACCAGGCCGCCGCCGCCGCGCTCGCGCATCTTGCGGCAGAAACCGTAGCAGGTATCGATCACATTGGTCACGTTCATGGTGACCATGCGGTGCCAGCGTTCTGCCGGCTCGTCGAGAAAGCCGCGCCCGACCGCGTCTGCGCCTGCATTTGAAACATACAAGCCCACATCGAGATCGTCAGCGGCATCGAGGATCGCCTGACCTGCCCCTGCAACCATCAGGTCCTGGACGAGCACCCGGTATTCGATGCCATGCGCCGTGGCCAGCTCTTCGCCCAGGGCTTCGAGCACTTCGCGCCGACGCGACGAGAGCACGAGGTTGATCCCCATGGCGGCCAGTTCGCGCGCGAAGCCTTCGCCGGTTCCGTCGGAGGCTCCGGCGATAACGGCCCAGGGGCCATATTTCGCCTTGGCGGCGGTTCTGTCGAGCGGTGAGGGTGGCTGAGTCATTATGGTGCTTCCTTTAACCGAGGTCGGCTTCGCTGAAGACCGCGACCGGTTCGATCGGTTTCATCAGGATAACAGGTATCTGGCGGCTGGTGGCCTTGCGGTAGTTGTCGAAGAACGGGAAGTTCTCGACCATGAAATTGTAGACCTTTTCACGCTCGGCTCCGCTCGCTTCGCGCCATGTCGCGCGGTAGGCTTGGCTCGCGATCTGCAAGTCGACCTCGGGTGCTGCGACGAGATTGAGGTACCATTCGGGGTGATGATCCGCGCCACCCTTCGAACCGATGATCGCGACTTCGCCGCCGATCCCGCCATAACAGAGCGGGGCGATGTAGGTCTTGCCGCTCTTTCGGCCCTTGTAGCGGATAAGGCAGTGGGTCCCGAACGGCAGGCCACCTGCGTGGGTGGTGTCCATGATGTGGCCTTCCGCGCCGCCCGAGCGCAGGTAGGCGCGCCGGTGCGAGGCGATGAAATCCTCGGCCGCGCTGATGATTTCGGCTGAACTCTGATCGCTCATCTCGCTCTCCCGATCCGACCCGATACGTGCCGGGTTGGTCCAGAAGCCATTCCATCACTGCGGGCAGCATCGCGCAAGTGCTGTTTGCGCGCGAGGCAATTTCATCGGCTCAGAAGCCTTCAGCCTGCGACCGACCCGAATAGAGCCGGTCGCGGCAGGAAGTCAGGCAATTCGCTCGGTCTTGTTGGCGCGAAGCTGGTTGAACGGCGTATCGGGTGCCGGGCCAAGCTCGCGCGGCAGGCCGAGGTGGCGTTCGGCTACGAGGTTCATCTGCGTTTCGAGCGTGCCCCCGCCGATCCGATGCGTGGAAACGCGGCTCATGCCAACGCCGTTGGCGCTGCTATCATCGATCGATGCAATACCTTCAGGCCCGGCCATGGCCGAGACCAGCTTGGTGCGGTCGATATCGAATACCGACGACATCAGTGAGCTGATCGCGCCTGCCTCGCCGTGGAGCTTGCCGGAGCGAAGTCCGGTGTTGATCCGCTTGCCGATCAGGTCGCTCACCGCATCGTACACCATAAGCTCCCCGATCATCGCGCGTGTGTAGGGATCCTTGTTGGTCCCCAGCTTCCCGGCGATCCTGCCATATCGCGCATTCGGCTCGATGTAGGGCGAAGTTTCGGCGCGGTGCATGCCGACATGCCAGCCGCGCGCCATGCCCTTGCGTTCCGAAGCGAGCTGTGTCTGCGCAACCTTCCAGCCGCCGTTGACCTCGCCGAGCCGGTCCTCATCGGGAACCACGACATCGTCGAGGAATTCCTGGCAGAATTCCGTCCCGCCCATGACCAGCTTGATCGGGTTCACGGTCATTCCGGGCTGGTGGAAGTTCACCAGGAAAATGGTCAGGCCGGCATGCTTGCGAACTGTTGAATCAGTCCGGGCAAGGCACAGGCCCATGTCGCAATGATGTCCGCCGGTGGTCCAGACCTTCGAGCCGTTGAGATACCAGTTCCCGTCCTCGCGCCGTTCGGCGCGGGTCAGCACGCCGGCAAGGTCCGATCCGCCCGAAGGCTCCGATAGGAGTTGCGCCCAAAGATGCGTGCCGTCGAGGATCTTGCGTACGTACTTGCGCTTTTGTTCCTCGGTACCGTGGCCCAGAATGCACGGCATGGCGATGTTGGTCGCGTTGCCGTAGCTCCACGGCAGGCGATAAGGCGAGGCTTCCTCGAGGAAGACGTCTTCGAACCGCTGGTCGAGGCCAAGTCCGCCGTATTCGACCGGCACGGTGATGCCCTGGTGCCCGCCGAAACCGGCATCATAGATTTTCTTCTGGAGCACGCGATCGCGGGCCACCAGTTCGGCATCGTCGAAATCGTTGCCGGCCTCATGCGGCAGTCGCGGGGGAAGGTTGTCCTTCATCCACTCGCGTGCGCGATGGCGGAAGGCGTTGACCTCTTCGGTGTCCTGTGCTTCGGTTGTGTTGACGACGATATCTGCCGATGGGTTGTTCTGCATCTCGTCTCTCCTCAAATGCCGGCGAGCTGGCAGAGCCGCTCGTGGTGGGCGGCGGGGCTGCCCCAAAGTTGTTCGTTCGATACCGCGCGGCGCAGGTAAAGGTGAATGTCGTGCTCCCAGGTCAGGCCGATGCCGCCGTGCATCTGCAGGCAGTCGCGGATGATCTCGGTCGCCATGCGGCCGCACTGGCTCTTGGCGACGCTGACAGCAATCGCCGCATCGGGCGCATCGTTGCTGACAGCATTTGCGGCATAGGCG
>CAMDQY010000067.1 GCA_945906005.1 Novosphingobium sp. Chol11
CATGCAGCTGATGGACTTCCGCGCCAAGGTGAAGAAGGGCAGCGCCAAGATGGGCGACCACACCGCCAAGCTGCAGCTGACGCCAACCGAATATGTTCGCCGCAACGTCTGGATCGGCAGCTCGGCGCAGATGGACGACCAGAACTACGAGGATTACCCCAAGATCGGCATGGACCGGGTGATGTGGGGCACCGACTATCCGCACCCCGAAGGCACCTGGCCCAACACCTATGAGCAGATGCACGGCGCGCTCGACGGGTTGAGCGAAACCGATCTAGAAAAGGTGCTCGGCCTCAACGCGGTCGAATGCTTCGGCCTCGACATCGAGCCACTGAACAAGATCGCCTCGAAGATCGGTCCGCTGAGGACCCAGTTCCAGAAGGCGGCATAACAATCCGGCCAGAACGGCCGGTGGGAGAGACAACACAGTGAATAGTTTCAAGGACAAGGTCGCCGTTGTTACCGGCGGGGCCAGCGGTGTCGGGCGCTGCCTGGCGCAGCAACTCGCAGCCGATGGTGCGAAAGTCATCATCACCGACATCAACGCCGAAAAACTGGCCTCGGTCGCTGCCGAGCTTACTGCCGACAGGCCAAGCGGCACGATCGAGGGCATTGCCAGCGACGTGACCAAGGAGGAATCGGTCCAAGGGCTTGCCGATACAGTGTTCGCCAAATACGGCCGGGTCGACATGCTGTTCAACAACGCCGGCGTCGGACTTGCCGACATGCGCAGCCCGTTCTGGGACCTGCCGACGAAGGACTGGGTCTGGGGTTTCGGCGTCCACGTCATGGGCCCGGTTCACGGCATCAAGGCGTTCGTGCCGCGTATGATCGAGCAGGACGGTGAGGGCTTCGTGGTCAACACCACGTCGGGCAACGGAGCGCTGCACTCCATCACCAATACGCCGATCTATGCATCGTCTAAGGCAGCGCTGACCAGCCTGACCGAGGTGCTCTACGGCCAGCTCAAGGAAAAGGCCCCGCATATCAAGGTCGGCATCCTGTTCCCCGGCCCGCGCCTGGTGAACACCGGTCTGCTCGATTCGCCGCGTCCGGACGAATATCGCGATCCCGCCAATCCACTGCCCAAGGGCGTCGCCATGAGCGACCTTGCCCAGCGTATGGGCGGCGTCGAGATGACTGAGCCCGAAGATGTCGCAGCATACTGCCTCGAATGCGTGAAGAAGGACCAGTTCTGGATGCTCCATCCCGAATCCAGTCTCGACGGGTTCGAGGCCCGCGCCGCGTCCTTGCGCGAGCGGCGCAATCCCTGAATAGCTCTTCCCAATAGAGCTAACTCAAGTAGGATCGTCTTCGAACGGGCGGCAGGCCCCCGTTGGGGAGGATTCGCGGTCATGACAAACAAACTTGCGGGCAAGGTGGCGATTGTCACCGGGGCGAGCCGGGGCATTGGCAGGGGCGCGGCCATCGCATTTGCCGAGGCCGGCGCTTCAGTCGTGGTCGCGGCGCGCAGCATCGACAAGCTTGCCGAACTGGTGAAGGAGATCGAGGGCATCGGCGGCAAGGCTCACGCGGTCGCTTGCGATGTTCGACAAAAGTCGGACATCGACGCCTGCATAAAAGCCGCGATCGACCAATACGGCCGGCTCGACGTACTCTACAACAATGCCCAGACCATCGAATATCTATATCTCAAGGACTGTAGCGACGCGACAATGATGGACGTTATCATGTCCGGCCCAATCGCCACCTATCGCTTTATGCAGACAGCGCATCCGCACCTCAAAGCCACAAAGGGCGTGGTCATCAACACCGGCTCATCCTCGCGCTATCTCGCTTCGGGCGCGCGCTATGGCGCCTACAACAGCGCCAAGGCCGGGATCGAGGCTCTGACCCGCACTGCCGCCGACGAATGGGCCGAGGATGGGATCCGCGTATTCATGCTCAATCCCGAAGCCGAGTCGACCATGACGCTGAACTGGAAGGCGCGCGAGCCGGAAAAATACGCTGCCGCCGTTGCTGGCAAGCCGAACAACCGCATGGGCCATCCGGTCGAAGATATCGGTCGTCCGCTGGTCTGGATGATCCTCGATGCCGACCGTTACAATCGCAAGACGCTGGGGATCTCCTCGGCGGGGGTTACCGACACAATCGAGACGATCAGTTTCGAACCGGTCATGGTGTAACGAGGAGCCACTGACGATGACCGAAACGGCACAGCTACTCAGCCAGGCTCTCGCACGAATCCAGCGCCTCGAGGACGAGGCGGAAGTCAGGAACCTGCTCTCCACCTATGGTCTTGCCACCGACGGTGGTGACGCCGAGGCGACCGGCAACATCTTCGCAGAGGACTGCTACATCGATATCGATGGCGCAACGTTCATGGACGGGCGCGATCAGGCGCGCGGCATCGTCACTTCGCCGGTGCACCAGGAAATCATGCCGAATTGTGCGCACATCATGGGTCCGTTCCATATCAAGTGGCAGGGCGAGACGGCGATCGCGACCGGTTATGCCACAGTATACCTGCGCGAAGCCGATGCGGTCAGGATATGGCGCCAGTCCTTCGGCCGCTGGGAACTGGTCAAGCGCGATGGACGCTGGCAGGTTCTGCGCCGAACCTCGCGCAGCACGGGTCGCGACGATTG
This sequence comes from Novosphingobium sp. Chol11, assembly GCA_945906005.1. Classification (GTDB taxonomy): domain Bacteria; phylum Pseudomonadota; class Alphaproteobacteria; order Sphingomonadales; family Sphingomonadaceae; genus Novosphingobium. The sequence continues at coordinate 2,610 of CAMDQY010000067.1, forward strand.
CCAGGATCTCCTGCTACGCGGTCTGTAACGCGACCGTTGCCACGTCCGGTTCAAATTGCAACGGCAGCACGGTGACCGAAACATCCTAAACCGAAGCCGAAACGCCCAAGGGAATTCGCGGTTTTTTCAAGAGCCTCGGCCCCGGTCTGGTTACCGGCGCGACTGACGATGATCCCAGCGGCATCGGCACGTACAGCCAGGTCGGCGCGCAGTTCGGTTATGACCTCGCGTGGACCTTCGTCCTCAGCTTTTCGCTGATGGTCGCAATCCAGCAAATCGCCGCCGAGATCGGCCGGATAACCGGCGCTGGCATCGCCCGCAACCTGAAGCGGCATTACCCGCGCCCGCTGCTATGGACCATGGTTTCGCTGCTGCTGATCGGCGGCAACGGGGCGCTTTATACGCTGCTGTTCGGGATCCTGTGCATAGTCCTCGAAGTCAGCCTAAGTTACCCGCGCTATGCTTCGATCCTAAAATGGACCAAGCTTTCGCTGTTCACCTATGTTGGGGTGGTGATGGTTGCGAAGGTGCCATGGGCGCATGCGCTGCGCTCGCTGGTAGTTCCCGAACTGCAATTCAACGCCGCTTATGCCACCGCCTTCGTTGCCATCCTCGGCACGACGATCAGCCCCTACCTGTTCTTCTGGCAAGCCGGGCAGGCGATCTAGGAGGAGCGTCGGCACAACGTGAAACGCTGTGCCGACGCCGACCACCGCCGGCCCAGAACTGAAGCATATCCGCATAGACACTCTCACCGGCATGGCATTCAGCACGCTTACTTCGCTCGCCATCGTCTATGCCACCGCCGCAACGCTCAATGCGAACGGCGTGCAGGATATCGAAACATCATCGCAGGCAGCCGAAGCCTTGCGACCGATAGCCGGCCAGTTCGCCTTCGCCATGTTCGCGGCGGGGATCATCGGCACGGGCATGCTGGCCGTACCCGTGTTGGCGGGTTCCGCCGCCTATGCGGTGAGCGAGATGGCCGGCAGCCTCGATGCCAAGCCGCTTTCCGCCCGGCTGTTCTTCGGCACGATTGCCGCGACCACGCTGGCGGGCGCATCGCTGAGCGGCTTCGGCATCGATCCCGCGCGCGCTCTCTATTGGGCCGCCGTGGTCAACGGCGTGCTTGCCGGGCCGCTGATAGTCGTGATGATGCTGATCGTAAGCAATCAGCGCGCCATGGGCCGCCTGACGGCACCGCGCCGGCAACTGATAATCGGCTGGGCAGCCACCATCGTCATGATCGCAGCTTCTGCACTGTTCCTCGGTTTCGCCGCGGCCGGCAAGGTGTAACGCGCGACCTAGCGCACTGACGGCCTCGGTGCCTTGCGCCAATCATCGCGCCTTGCCAGCACCGTCTCGAGCGCCTTGTCGTAGAATGCCTGACCCTTCGCGTAGTTCTGGAAATCGATGTCGAGCGTGTGGCGGTATTCGAGCACCTCGACCCCCTCCGGCCCGGCGTGATAGGTATAAGGCGTGTTCGCGGGGACAAAGAAGCTGTCGCCCGGTCGCAACTCCTCGGTCCCCAGCTGCGCCGAACCGGCCACCACGTAATAGAGGCAATCGGCGCTGTGGCTGTGAAGCGGCAGCGGATAGTCCTGCTTGAACCATGCGTGCATCAGGGTGAAGCCAGGAAGGTTGGCGACCATGGTATAGGCCGAGCCATCGATAACACCCGCATCGAGCATCGCTTCGAGACCGGCCTTCTGGACCGGCGTCGGATCGGTGGTCATCACCCCCTCTTCGCCGAAGATATACTGGTCTTCGCGCTTGAATATCTGGAATTTGGTTTCCTCGGTCACGGCGCTCTCCTCAGGCCTCTTGTATGGAACGCAAGAATATAGCCGCGCCAGACGACGCGCAACCTTACCCATGGTTAACCCGGCTATGCTAAGCGCGCTGGTATGACCAGGCCCGCACGCATCCTCGTCGTTTTCGGCACTAGGCCCGAAGCCATCAAGCTGTTTCCGGTGGTGAACGCGTTGAAGGCAGATCCGCGCTTCGAATGCGTCGTGTACGTATCGGCGCAGCACCGCGAGATGCTGGATCAGGTGCTCGATATCGCTGGGATCGTGTCCGATCACGATCTCGACGTGATGAAGCCCGACCAGTCGCTCGATGAACTGACCTCGCGGCTGCTCGTCGGTCTGGGACAAGTTTTGGATGCGGCAAAGCCCGACCGAGTGATCGTGCAGGGCGACACTGCGACCGCGATGACCGGCACGCTTGCAGCCTATTATCGCAAGGTTCCGGTCGATCACGTAGAGGCGGGGCTGCGTTCGGGCAACATCTACCACCCATGGCCCGAGGAGATTAACCGCAAGATCATCGGCTCGATGGCCTCGCTGCATTTCGCGCCGACTGAGACGAGCGCCGCCCGGCGGTCGGCAATTTCGTCGAACTAGTATATCCTGAAGGACATCTCGAACTGGCGCGCCCGCCACGCCCAATCACTTGGCTCTTGGTCTATTCTGTCTTGCTGTACGCGCTGGGCGTCCTGATCGCCAAGATGCTCGGGTTCATTTGAGGCAGCGCGCAAACAGGTCTTCCATGCGGCGCCACACGGTTTCAGCGGCCGCCTTGTGGTAAAGCTCGGCTCGGCTCGGCATCATGAACCCGTGCAGCGCGCCCGGATGCCATTCGAGCTGATTGGAAACGCCGGCGGCTTTCAGCGCGGCCTCGAGTTCACTCATCTGCTCCGGCGTCGCCATCGCGTCGTTATCGGCGATGCCGAAATATAGCTCGGCCGAGACCCGATCGAGATGCCGGTGGGGCGACCCGGGAGCGTCGGTTGCCAGTCCGCCGGGGTGGATCGAAGCACCGCAGGCCACCTTGTCGTCCATGGCCTGCGAGAGTTCGAGTGTCAGTTTGCCGCCCATGCAATAACCATGCAGGCCGATCTTGCCTTGCCCAACCGCCGGATCGCCCTCGAACAGAGCCAGCGCCGCTTCCACATCGGCCTTTGCAAGCTGTGCAGTAAGGCCGCCGATCGCAGCCATGATCTTCTCGCCTTGCGTGTTGAAATTCAGCGGACCTTTGAGGCCCTGCCGATAGAACAGGTCCGGCGAAACAACGCAGTAACCCCAGCTCGCCACGCGCCGGGCGTGACCGTGCAGCTCATCGCGCATGCCCAACCCGTCCATCAGCTGCACCACGACCGGGAACGGTCCGTCACCATCGGGCCGAGTGATGAATACCTCCATCGTGCCATCGGGCGTGGTAACTGTTTCGTTGCGATCAGGCATGTCTCTCTCCGTTTTCCTCAAATTCCGGCGTACCACGCGTAATCGCTGTGGTCTTCCCAATATCCGCCCTTGCCTCCGTACAGGCCATCGAGGCTTTCGCGCGCCTCGATGCGCATCACGAATTTGGCATGTTTGTAGCCAAGCTGGCGCTCGACACGAAGGCGTACCGGCGCGCCGTGCGCCTCGGGAAGCAGTTGACCGTTCATCTTCCAGGCGAGGATGGTCTGCGGGTGCAGCGCATCGACCATGTCCACGCTCTCGTAATAGGGCGTCTCGCCGAACCGGTCGGCGCAGTGGAACACCACGTAGCGCGCCCGGTCGGACAGTCCCGCAAGGTCGAGCACGCGTGAGAGCCCTGGCCCTTGCCACTTGCCGATTGCGCTCCACCCCTCGACGCAGTCGTGGCGGGTGATCTGCTCGCGCTGTTCCAGCGCCTGCAGGGCGGCGAGTGGCAGAGCGAGCGGCCGAGCGACGAGGCCATCGACGATCAGCGTCCATCCCGCGAACCCGCTTGCCAGCAACTTGCGATAGGCGCTGTCCGCCACGTCTTTGTTGCCATTGGCACGAAATGCGGGCGACATCGCGCTTTCGGCAAATTCGCGCGCCAAGGCTTCGCGCGCCAAACCGCGCTGTGAGCCCATGTGCAGGCTTTCCGCGCCTTGCAGAAGTCCGCGAAAGCCCCCGCTCGAATTGAGCCTGTCACAACCTGCCAGCAGCATCCCGCACGCACCGAGCGTGCCGGTACGGATCAGGCGGCGGCGGCTGATCAGGCTTGGCTTGTCAACCATCGGACTTCTCCCGGGGCAGCCGGTACTTGCCGGTGATCATCGAACGTATTCCGTTGTAAGGTCTGGCCAGCACAACCATCGCGATGTGAACCAGAAAAAAGGCCACTAGCGCGAAAGCCACGAGGAAATGGATCGAGCGTGCCGATTGCCGCCCGCCGAACGCCTCGGTCAGGATCGAAGCCCATGCATCGCTTCCGGGCGACATGGCGAGCCCGGTAATGATGATCAGAGGCAGCGCCAGGAACAGCACGAAGGCATAGGCTAGCTTTTGCAGAACGTTGTAGCGCAAAGCCGCCGCCCCTGTCGGAAACCGCAGGGGCGCGTGCTGCGTGATATCATGCCATATATGCGATGGTCGCCACTCGCGGCGCGTGATGTGGATATCGCGCCGCAGGTGCCCGTTCACGAGCGACCAGAGCAGGTAGCCGAGTAATCCTGCTGCAAGAACCCAAGCGAAAGCCAGGTGCCACAATCGCGCATCGGCAAGGCTATAGTCCGAGGGGATCGTCGCCCACCATGGAAAGGCGCGATTCTTGATCTCGCCTTCGCGATTTTTCCAGACACCGAGCACCCCGGTGGTCTCGACGACGGCCGGACCGATCCGCACCATGCCCTCGCCCTGCCCGTTTGAGCCGATCTCCAGCCACGCATGGTCCGCGTTGGCGCCGTATTCGCCCCAGTAGAGGCGCGGATGTGCATTGAAGATCATCAGTCCGCTCATCAGCATGACCAGCACGGCAAGCGCGTTACTCCAGTGCCAGATACGGGTTGAGAGCCGGTGCCGCGAAACGAGGCCGCCTCCCTCGCCACCACTTACGGTCGGGCTGTCAGTCATGGCGGAACGGCTCCCCAGCAAACCGCCGCTACTACACCATGTCACGATCCGCCGCCACTGCGAGGCTAGAGCATCCGCTCGTCGCTAGTGACCGCCGCCATCACTCAGTTTGCAACACTAAACGTTGGGGAGCTTCAACTGGATCGAAGAGACGCGACCTCAGCTTCGGTTTCGAATATCCTCGACTCCCCTTGCACTGTGGCGCGATTTGTCGGACGAGACCGCCGATCACATAAATTGGCTGGAGCGGACCTGAGATGACACACCAATCAATTGCGCAGCTTGGCGAGATCATGCAGATCGCCTTCGTCCCGCAGGACTTCGACGGGACAATCGCGCACTGGCTCAGCATGGGCGCAGGCCCGTTCTTCGTGCTTCGCGGCAACCAGGCCGAATGGCACCAAGCCTATGGCCAGGATTGTCGCCCGGTTCTCGACATTGCACTCGCTCAATGGGGCGAGATGCAGATCGAGGTGATCCGCCAGCAAACGCCCGAAAAGACCATCTATTCCGACTGGTTCAACGCCGGGAAGGAAGGCGTGCATCACACCTGCATCGTGGTGTCGGACCTCGACGACCTGAAGCGGCGCTGCGAGGCTGCGGGCCACGAAATCGTCATCGAAGGGCGCGCTGGTACCACCCGCTGGCTCTATGCAGATACCGGCGGAGGAGCTGGAACCTATCTTGAGGCGCTTCAGGGCGACCCCGGCCTCAACGACATGATCAAGGCCGCGCACCGCAGCTGGGACGGCAGCGATCCGATCCGCGAAATCGTGCTCTAGAGTTTCCGTTTCAGGCTTAGGCCTCGCCCGCCTGCTTCTTGTTCGCTGCCGCCATCGCCTTGGCGTCCATCCCGCCGATTGCATTGCCTTGAGTGAGATCGTTCTGGGCATGGGCGAAGTGGTGCATGTGATAGACCGAATCCATCGCGGCGCGCTTGCCGCGCAGGTCTTCGGCCTGGTTGATCACCTGCTTGGTCAGCCACAGGCCAAGGCCCGATTTCTCGGCGAGTTTCTCGGCGATTTTGGCGCACTCGGCGCGTAGCTGATCGCGCGCCACCACCCGATTGGCCATGCCATAATGATGAGCGGTCGCCGCCGGCATCCGTTCTCCCAGCATCAAGAACTCCATCGCGATGCGCGGCGGAAGCTCGAACGGATGCGCCCAGTATTCGACGCCGGGAATTCCCATCATCAGCACTGGGTCCTGAAAGAAGGCGTCGTCCGAAGCAACTATGAGGTCGCAGACCCATGCCAGCATCAGCCCGCCGGCGATACAGCCGCCCTGCACCATGGCGACGGTGGGCTTGGCGATCTCGCGCCAGCGGCGGCAGAAGCCGAGGTAGGCTTCGTGCTCGCGGGTATAGAGAAACTCGGCCTCGGGCTTGTCGGCATGGTCGGGAAACAGGAAGCGCCGATTCTGACTCAGCGCAACATCGCGTCCGGGCGTGCCGATGTCATGTCCGGCTGAGAAATGTTTGCCCTCCCCGCCCAGCACGATCACCTTTACCGCCGGATCATCGACCGCACGCTTGAACGCCGCATCGAGAGCGTAGAGCATCTGGGCGTTCTGCGCGTTGTGATAGCGCGGGCGGTTGAGCATGATCCACGCGGTCGCAGCTTCGAGCATGTAGGTTACCGGCTCGTCGGTCTCGTAAACCGGCGCCGGAATTTTCGAAAAGTCGGTCATTGTCAGTCTCTCTTGCCCACGCCCGATTGCGCAGATACCAATTGCGCAAATTGGAGAGGAACAAGCAATGTCTGAATTGATCGACTATCGGGGCAAGCGCGTTGTGGTCAGCGGCTGCTTTTCGGGCATGGGCGAGGCGACTGCGCGCATCCTGCTCGATCTAGGCGCGGAAGTTCATGGGTTCGACTACAAGGACTGCGCGCTTCCGCTGGCTTCGTTCACCCGGCTCGATCTGCGCGACGAGGCTTCGATCGACGCGGCGGTTGGCGGGCTTTCAGGCAAGTTCGACGCGCTGTTCAACTGCGCGGGCCTTCCCGGCAACATGCCCCTGCTCGACGTGATGAAGGTCAACTACCTCGCGGTGCGCAAGGTGACGCAGGCGATCGCGCCGATGCTGAACGATGGCTCAGGCATCGCCTCGATCTCGTCGACCGCAGGCAATGCCTGGATGTCGCGGCTGCCCATGCACCTGGAACTGGCCGCCACTCCCGATTTCGCGAGCGGCTTCAAATGGTGCGAGGACAATATCGACAAGATCTTCGAGTGCTATACTTTCGGCAAGGAAGCGCTGATCGTGTGGACGATGAAGGAAGCCGCGCACCTGATCAAACGGGGCATACGCCTCAACTGCATCCTGCCCGGACCGACACAAACGCCGATGATGCCCGAATTCGAGAAAGTTGCGCCAAAGTCGCTGCTTGAGGCGACCACCCAGCCGATCAACCGCTTTGCGACCCCCGAGGAACAGGCGCGGCCGCTGATCTTCCTCAACAGCCCAGCGGCATCCTACGTCAACGGCGTAGCCTTGCAGGTCGATGGCGGCTTTACCGGCGGTGCGACCACCGGGCAGCTCGACATGAGCCGTATCGCAGCCGGAATGGGCGGGGAGACAGAACTGACTGCCTGATCTGCCTAAGCCTGGGTTGCCGCTGCAGCGCTGGCCTGAATGTCGGCTCGAACGGTCTGCGCCAGACCGCAGGCAGAAGCCCAGCCTATCCTGCCCGCCAAGTCGTAGAGATTGCAGTGGCCGATGCCGATGCCATCGTTCGCTTCATGTCCGATTGATTCGAACCCGATCCATTCGCCTTGCGGCAGGCGATCGAGATAGATTGTCAGGTCTGAATTGATAAAGGCGTAGCCCCGGCCGCCGCAGGTGTTGGCGAGCGGGCTGGCATAGTCGGCGGCGACTGCGACGCGGGCAAACGGGGACAGCGGTTCTCCGGCGACCAGTTCGCGATTTTCGCGCATCCACATCCGGCGCTGGAGGCCAGCGGTTTCCATGCTGCCTTCAAGCCAGCGCATTTCCCACAGGCCGAACATCGTATCAGGAGCCACAATGCCTTCAGGCAGACTCTCGGGATGCGGAGCCGACCAGGTTTCGCCAAGCCACGGCGTGCCGACCGGATTTTCGCCGCGGCGCAGGAACTGGCAGCTTGCCCGCCCAGCCGAACGTCCTTCGGAGATGATCTCGGCGTCGACCACCCGGATGCGCCTGCTGTCACGGACGAACCGTGTTTCTATGGTCAGCGGGACCATCGGCGGCGCACGGTACATGTCGACCGTGACCCGCACCGGCATGAAGTCTGGATCGCCGTGCAGACGTTCGATCTCGCTGGAGAGCAGGCCCGCGATGACGCGTCCGTGCAAACCGGCGTTGGCCCATGGCCCCTTGGCGCAGGGGTTGGGAATCAAGGTATCACCATCGCGGCGAAAGAAGGATTCGGTTGGCAGGGTCATGGGTTCGCAGTCAAGTTGTTCGCGTAGTTCCCTTCTGGATTCGCGGCGTATTAGTCAACATGCTTAGGAAAGCGGATTATTCATGGCTAAAAACGGTCCGCCCGCGCGAAATCGTCTCGATCACCTTGATTTCGGCGAGCTTGGCCGGATCGACCTCGAGTGGGTCGGCTTCGAGGATCACGAGGTCGGCGCGCTTGCCCGGCGTGATCGTGCCCTTGATGGCCTCCTCGAAATACTGGCGCGCGCCGTTCACGGTCATCGCCTGAAGCGCCTCGTAGGCCGTGATGCGCTGCTCTGGACCAAGCACATGGCCGCTTCGCGTGGTGCGATTGACCGCAATCGCGATCAGTCGCATCGCCATCGGCGGCACCACCGGCGCGTCATTGTGGGTGGTGAAGGGAATTGCGCGTGCGATGGCCCAGCGCGCCGGGCTGATCTGGCTGGCACGCTCGTCCCCAAAGATCTTGCGGTGCCAGTCGCCCCAGAAATAAGGGTGCACCGAATAGAACGACGGCACCATGCCAAGCGCCTTCGCCTGGTCCATCTGTATTTCGGTCATCAATTGGGCATGGATGATGACGGTGCGGTGATCGACTTTTGCCTCGCCGATCTCGCTGGCGACCGCATCGATCAGTAGCTGGATCGCGGCATCGCCATTGGCGTGGGCGAGCACCGGAACACCAGCGGAGATGCAGGCGGCCACGTCGCGCATGAAGGCGTATTTCTCGACCGTCGGATAGGCGACATAGTCCGCGCTCTTGCCATCGGGCGGCAACAGGTAGGGCTTCGACAACCAGGCGGTGCGGCCCTGCGGCGAGCCGTCGATCACGAACTTGGTGCCGCCAATCCGGAAGCCTCCGGCATAGGTCTTGCTGACGGGCACCGTGCATTTGACCTGGGCTTCCTTGCTCAGACCGGTGAACGCCGGATAGGCCACCAGATCGAGAGGCAGTGCCTTACCAGTCTGGCTGATATAGGTTTCGATCGCGGCGATGTCGGCGGCGTTGGCCGCACCATCCTGCACCGTGGTGAAGCCTTCGCTCGCATAGGTGTCGAGCGCGGCGAGCAGCCCCAGTATCGGCGAGGCCGGTCCGTTCGCATAGACCTGGCGCAGCACCGCATAGGCGGCGGTTTCCTCGAGCACGCCGTCAGGCTCTTGCGAACCGGCAAGGCGGCGGATCAGTCCGCCCGGCGGATCCTTGCTGGCCGCAGTGATCACCGCTGCCGCCAGCGCCGCCGAATTTGCGGCAACGAGGTGCCCGGACACATGCAGGATTGCGATCGGTCGGATGGACGAGACCGCGTCGAGATCGTCGCGCGTGGGATGACGACCCTCGGCGAGCAGGCTGTCGTCATAGCCGTAGCCGACCGTCCAGGCCGCAAGTGGCGGCGCATTGGCAGCGATGTGATCGCGCAGACGCTCTTGCAAGGAGGCGATGTCGGTCACCGAGCCGACCGGCGGGGATGACAGGTTGGCATAAAGGCTCATCCGCCCGACCATGGTGGCGTGACTGTGACTGTCGATAAAG
>CAMDQY010000068.1 GCA_945906005.1 Novosphingobium sp. Chol11
ATCACTGGAACATCCGGCATCTCTACGCCAAGCTGATTGCCGATCCTGAGCGGCTGGACTGGTTCCTCACCAATGTCGTCACCGAGCAATGGCATGGCCAGCACGATGCCGGCACGCCGCTTGGCGAGATGATTGCCGAGCGCTGCGCCGAATTTCCCGACGAAGCGGAACTCATCCGCGTCTATGAATTGCGCTGGCTGGAAACAGTCCCCGGACCGGTGGCGGGATCGCACGCAATCGTCCGCTCCCTCGCATCGCAGGGCATCCCGTTGTTTGCTATCACCAACTTCGGCACGGACACCTGGGCCATGTTCCGACCTGGCGAGCACCTGTTCGATCTGTTCAAAGACATTGTCGTCTCGGGCGTCGAGAAACTGGTCAAGCCGAACCCCGCGATCTTCGACCTCGCAGTAGGTCGGTTCGGCCATGCGCCTGAGCAGATGCTGTTCATCGACGATAATGCGGCCAACATCGCGGCTGCCCATGCTCTCGGCTGGCAGACCCACCTCTTCACCGATGCCGACAGGCTGGCACGCGATCACCGACTTGCATCAATGCTCGCGCGCTGATCCGCCATTGCCGAGAGCGATTCATTTCGCAATTGCAGCATTTCGGTTGGCATCGGCCCTATTATGTGTATCGTCGGCTTAACGGGAGCCTCGATGATTTCGCCTTCCGGACAGATCAAGGGCATGGAGCCACGCCTGTTCCTGATCTATCCGGAGGGCAACTTCATCGAGGCCAGCTTCGACACGCCCTTCTTCCAGATCGGCGAAACCAAATACGGCCGACCGATCCTGCTGCGCGCCTACGATCGCAGGATGACCTTCGAGGACGCGGTGAAACTGCCGATGGTATCGTTCGATTCGACCCTGAAGGCCAACCTCTCGGTCGGGCTGCCGCTAGACATGATGGTGATCTCCCGCGACACCTTCGCACCCCTGCACGAACGGCGGATCGATTCACGCGACAGCTATTTCAGGAAGGTTTCGAGCGGCTGGGGCGAAGCGCTCAAGAAGGCGTTCGACGACTTGTCCGACTACAGTTTCCTGGTCGATTACGACAGCGCCCCAATGTAGTCGTTCGTTATATTTGCGATATAACTCTACTCATATATTGCGGTTGCACACGAAAAATGCCATCTGGGGCTGATGAAGGCTTCACTCGATGCGCGGCAATTTTTGGACAATTTCGCGACCAGCAACGACGCTAGATCCGAACAACTGCCGGATCGCGTTACCGCTCTGTCGCCGCGCTTCGCGCAACCTTTGCGGATCGCGCTGCTATCGTACCGTTCGGACCCGCGCGTTGGCGGACAGGGCGTCTTCACGTCGAACATCGCACAGGCGCTCGCTGCGCGCGGCCATGAAGTAACAATCCTCTCCGGCCCGCCCTATCCCGATGTGCCCGAGGGAGTGGCCCTGCAGAAGCTGCCCTCGCTCGACCTGTTCGCCCAGCCCTTGCTGGGGCGCTACGCGCTACGTCCGCGTCACCTCAGGTCATGGACCGACACCGCCGAATATTTCGGCCATGTCAGCGGCAAATTCATGGAGCCGTGGAGTTTCGGACGCCGCGCGGCCAAATGGCTTGGCGAACATCGCGATGAGTTCGACGTGGTGCTCGACAATCAGTGCCTTGCGGACGGCCTCTTAGACATCGATGCGCATGTGCCGGTCGTTGCGGTGATCCATCATCCGATCCGCCGCGATCTTGAAATGCAACTCGCGGCCGAGCCCGACTGGAAAAAACGGCTGCTCACCCGTCGCTGGTATGGCTTCGTTGCGATGCAGGAGCGGATCGCGCGAGCATTGCACAACATCGTCACCGTCTCTTCGGCAAGTGCGCGCGACATCGCGCAATGCATGGGCGTGGACGAGGCGCGCATCCGCATGGTGCCGCTCGGGGTCGACCAGGCGATGTTCGCGCCGCGCGACGAGACGCTTGTCGCGCAGCCGCTGCGGATCGTCACCACCTCCAGTTCCGATGTGCCCTTGAAGGGTCTGCGCCACCTGCTTGCTGCCTTCGAGGCGCTGGTGCCCGACTGGCCGGAGCTTGAACTGGTTGTGGTCGGCAAGCCGCGCGAAGGGCCGACCCGCGATCTGGCGCGAAGGCTTGAGCAACAGGGCAGGCTTCGCTTTGTAAGCGGTCTGAGCAACCCAGAACTCGCCGACCTCTATTCCAGCGCGACGCTGTGCGTGACGCCGTCGCTTTACGAAGGCTTTGGCCTGCCAGCGATCGAGGCGATGGCCTGCGGCACTCCGGTCGTCGTCACCGACGGCGGCGCTCTGCCCGAAGTGGTCGGTGATGCCGGACTGATCGTGCGTGCGGGCTGCGGCGATGCGCTGCGGGTGGCGATCGACATGCTTTTGCGCGACAGTGAAAAGCGCGCTGTCATGGCCTTGGCGGGGCTCGCCCGAGTGCGCGAACGCTATTGCTGGGAACGGGTGGGCGAGGCCTATGAGGACCTCCTGATCGAGGCCATCGCAGCACGATGCTGACCGCAAGGATCGAGGCGCTCGGCCTCGGCAAGGGCGACCGGCTGATCGACATCGGCTGTGGCGAGGGTCGCCATTGTCACGGCGTCCAGCTGCTGACGCAGGCGCAGGCCATCGGCGTCGATCTTGACGAGGCTTCGCTGGCTCTGGCGCGCGAGCGCGGCGCGCAGCTTGAGGGGATCGGCCCGATCGCAGAGTTCCAAGCCGCCGATGCAAGCGCGCTTCCGTTCGCCGACGCCTCGTTCGACGCAGCAATCTGTTCCGAGGTGCTCGAACACGTTCCCGACATGGCGGCGCTCGTTGCCGAAGCGGCGCGCGTGCTAAAACCGGGAGCGATTTATGCGGTGACAGTGCCGCGCGCCTGGCCCGAGCGGATCTGCTGGACGCTGGCTTCCGGCCCCGGCGGCTATTCCGACCAGCCAGGCGGGCATATCCGAATCGTCGATCCCAGCGAACTGCGCAACATGGCGGAGCAGGCAGGCTTCGAGTTCATATCGTCGCATCATGCCCATGCCCTGCACACGCCCTACTGGTGGCTCAAGACCGCGTTCTGGAGCCACCGCGACGATCACCCGCTGGTGCGCGCATGGCACCGCCTGCTGGTGTGGGACATGATGAAGGCTCCGATGCTGACGCGCGGACTGGAGCGCGCACTTGATCCAGTGCTGGGCAAGAGCCTGGCCATGTATTTCCGGCGGGTCGCATGATGTTGCAAACCGCTACATCGCTGCGCGCGCGCATCGCAGTGCCGGTTGCGCGCATTCTCGAGGTCCAGCAAGCCGACGGCCTGATCCCGTGGTTCGAGCAAGGTCCGTGGGATAGCTGGAACCATGCCGAATGTGTCATGGCATTGGCCGTCGCGGGCGAAGACAGGGCGGCGCGCGCCGGGCTCGACGCGCTGGCCTCCGCGCAACGCCTAGACGGCGGCTTCCTCAGCGAATATGGCAACGCCTTGCCGATGGCCGATCATGTTTCGATCGCGCGCGTTCCCGCCGCAAAGGTGCTCGACACCAATTTCACCGCCTATATCGCGACCGCGCTGGAGCATTTCCGCCTTCTCAATGGCACCCGAGCCGCAAAGCCTTGGTGGCCAATGGTGCGCGAGGCGATCAACCATGTGCTCGATCACCAGCACGAACATGGCGACATTTCGTGGTGCGCGGAGGCACATGGCACCGAAATTGACGATGCCCTGCTCGCGGGCAATGCCTCGATCCATGCAAGCCTGGGCCACGCACTCGAACTTGCGCGCGCGATGTGCGATCCGCAGCCACACTGGCAGGACGCGCTCGCCCGGCTGGGCGAAGCGATCCGCATGCGGCCCGAGCGCTTTGCGCGCAGCCCGCAGGAGCGCGGCCATCACGCGATGGACTGGTACTATCCTGTGCTCACAGGCGTGCTCGAAGGCGAGGCCGGGAGAACGCATCTGCTGTCGCAATGGGACAGGTTCGTCGAGCCGGAGCTTGGCTGCCGCTGCGTGGCACATGAGCCGTGGGTCACTGTCGCCGAGAGCTGCGAACTGGTGATGGCGGCCTTGCGCTGCGGGATGGATGTGCAAGCCGCGCACCTGCTCGAACTGGTCGAGGCCCGCCGCGATCCGACTGGCGCATTCTGGATGGGCTGGCAATTCGTCGAGGGGATCCACTGGCCTGCCGAGCGGCCCTCGTGGACCCAGGCTGCCTATGTTCTGGCGCTCGATATGTTCGAAAGAACCACGCCGGCGAGCAGGATCTTTGCCGGTTAGAGCCGCTTGAGCAGCCGCAGGCTTTTCACCGTGACCGATTCCTCGAACAAGCCTGAAACAAGCGCCATCCGGTAGATCTCGTATGGCGGACGGCCGCCGTCGTTCGGATCGGGAAACACGTCATGAATCGCCAAGGTGCCGCCGCGCGCGACCTTGCCCGACCAGCCGCGCAGGTCCTCCAGCGCAGCCTCCATCGTGTGCCCGCCGTCGATGAACACCATGCCGCAGGGCCGGTCCCACACCGCCGAGACTTGCCGCGACCGGGCGACCAAAGCCACCACGCTGTCGTCGAGCCCCGCCAGCCGGATTGTCTCACGAAAGGTCGGAAGCGAATCCAGCCTGCCCGCGTTATCGTCCCACAGTTCGGCATCGTGCCATTCCCAGCCGGGCTGGTTTTCCTCCGAGCCGCAATGGTGGTCGATCGAGAACAGCGTGTTGCCCGAAGCCTTGCAAGCGGAGCCGAGGTAGATCGCCGACTTTCCGCAATAGGCGCCGATCTCGACCACCGGGCCAAGCGGCGCGGCGGCGAGCGCGGCATCATGCAGCGCCCAGCCTTCCTCGGGATCGAGGAAACCCTTGACGCTGTCTGGATCGAGCGGGAGCGCGCGCTGCGCGCTCAAGCCTTGCGCACCTTGGCGGCGTCCCACTCGATGTGCAGGTTGCGGATGCCGAGCAGCGAAGGATAGACGCTCGTATCGCTCCCGGGCCTCGGCTTGAAATCTGGGATGCGCTTGAACCATTCCTCCAGCAATATGCGAAGTTCGCGCCGGGCGAGATGCGCGCCAAGGCAGATGTGCACGCCCGAGACGAACGTGTGGTGCCGGTTGCCCTTGCGCTGCGCATCGAAAGTGCGCGGATCGCGAAACTGCGCCGGGTCGAAATTGCCCGCCGGGTTGAAGCAGGTAAAGCTTTCGCCCTCCTTGACCTGCACGCCGTGCCATTCGAAGTCCCTGGTCGCGCGGCGACCCGAGCTCAGGATCGGCTGGGTGCGCAGGAATTCCTCGACCGCACCGTTGATGCATTCGGGATTGTCAAGGATCATCGTCTGGAGTTCGGGCTGGAGCGCCATGCGGCGAAACATCTGCGCGATCGTCGCGGCCACGGTATCGAGCCCGCCGAGCCACAGGAACCAGGTCATGCCGATGATCTCTTCCTCGGTCAGCTTGCGGCCCTTGATGTCGCCGTGAACGATTGCCGAGGTCAGGTATTGATCCGGGTTCTGGCGCTTTTCCTCGATGAATTCGCGCAGGTAGCCGAGCACGTTGCGCAAGGCCCACTGCATTTTCTCGAAGTCATTGGAATGCAGGATGTTCCATTCCCATTCGAGGAAATCCTCGAACTTCTCGTCGGGAAAACCCATCAGGCCCATGAAGATGCGCACCGGGAACACGCGGGCAAAATCCCACCCCATGTCGACCTCGCCCTTGTCGGCGACCGCCTCGATCATCTCGACCACGACTTCGCGGATGCGCGGCTCGAGCGTTCGTGTGATGGTGGCCGGGGTGAAGTGCGGCCACAGGAACATGCGGTACTGCGAGTGTTCGGGCGGATCGACCGCGAGTGGGATCGACCGGAATGTCTCGCCGATCAGGCGCTGAAACTCGGCTTGACCGGAATTGGAGAAGTGGTCATTGTCCGAAAAGACGCGGTTGATGTCCTCGTAATGGGTGACAACCCAATTTCCCTTCATCCTGCCGTCCGCGCCGCCGACCGCCGAGGCGAGCGTCATGTCGTTGGAGGGCGCGAACAGCAGGCGGGGAATATCCTCGCCAGCGAGCCAATGGAACGGCTCGTAGGGATCGGGCAGATCGTTAGCGAACCTGTCCATGCCCGCCGATAGGTTGACGACACGGTCCTCGGGCACGTTATCCGGCCGATCTTCCATCGTCGTGCGAAGGCCGTCGAGCGATTGCGGAAAGATCTTTTCCAACTCGGCCTTAGGGGTCGGCTCGAGCGTAGCTTGCAGCGTCATGGTCGTCTCCCAGGAGTTGCGCTCTCCATGCTATCGCGCGGTCACAAGGGCAAGACGCCAGTGCGATTTTTGCGCCAGCGCTAGCTTGATTTATTACCGACCCCCGGCTGTCGGCCTGGCTTCTTCGCGCGCTTTTCCTGCGCGGTTTAACCGGTTCGAAACCATAAATGGCGCTAGGGATTGGCGGATGACCAGACAGGACGGTTCCGAAGCGGTTTCCTTCCAGCGCGCCCGCAGTGATCTCGGTCGCGAAATCGCGGCGCTACGCACGCACCCTCGCTTTGCCCTGGCCATCAGGCTGGGCAGCTGGGTGCTGGTTGCCGCATCGGCACTGTTCCTCGTAACTGTTGCCGCACGGCATTGGGACGAGCTGACCCGCGTCGCGCTCACCGGGCCGCAATGGGCACTGCTGGGCGGTCTGGTGATCGTCTACAGCGCCGCGCTGTTCCTGCTTGGCCTTGCCTGGCATGGCGTGCTGTTGGCGCTCGACGCACGGCCGCATAGCCTGGTCCATTCGGTACGAAGCCACACGACGGCACAGCTGGCAAAGTATGTGCCCGGCAACGTCTTTCACTTCGTCGGCCGCCACTTGATGCACAGCGCGCGCGGCGGCGACGACAAGCGGCTGGCCTTGGCAGCTGTGGTCGGAAATGGCCTGCTGGTCCTTGCTGCGGTGGCAGTCTCGGTGGCGTGCCTCGCGTTTGGCGCTGACGCAGGTATCCGCCCACTCACCCTGGCGCTGGGCCTGACTTTCGCTGCGGGACTTGCGGTTGCCGTCCTGTTTGCCGCCCGGCTGAACGGACCGCGGCGAGGATCCGTAATCGCGGCATTCGCGGCGATGCTGGGCTTCTTCACGGTGATGGCTGGCGTGCTCGTGGCACTGGGCCAGATGGTTGGGCTTGGAACGTCGCCATCACTTGCAGGCGGAGGCATAGCGGCCTGGATCGCCGGTTTCCTTACACCCGGAGCGCCGGGCGGGCTGGGCATTCGCGAGGCAGTGATGGTCATTGCCGGCGGCGGCGGAGCAAGCGCGGACAAGCTGCTGATGCTGGGAGTGCTGCTGCGCGTGGTGACTTTCGGCGGTGACGTGTTGTGCGCGCTGGCCGGGCGGGCCCTGCCGGTCGCGCCAGATCTTGAAAGCTAGCTTAGCGACAGTAGCCGTCGCCGTTGACCTCGACATGGAAATGGTTGGCATGGGCGGCGTTATAGTCCGGACCGAGCGAGGTGCCGAAGCGCTTGCAGGCGCTGGCATGGACGATCCGCAAGAACTTGCGTTCAGTGGCGCTTCCCCCGCTCCATCCGCCCAGCACCGGCACGCGCCGACCGTCAGCGAGAATGAAGGCCGAGACGTCGATGGCATTGGCGCTGGCGTGGCCCGAGCGGCGCGCGGTTCTAGCGACATTGCGGCACGAGTAGCTGCCCATCGTCTCGATTTGCACGAGAGGGCTACCGAGCAGCTGGCGCGCTGCGCGATCGACGCCGTAGCGCGCCCATGCCGCAAAAGTGCTCGCCATCGGGCAGGTCACCGGCCCGAGATTAGCTAGCGACAGCATTGCATCGTCGCTCCTCAGGCCAGAAAGCCGCACCGAATTGAGCGTCGAACAACCCCTCTCGAAATAGCGATCGGGCATCGGAATGAAGTTCGCCTGGGTCGCGCCAAGCTGCGCGAGACACTGGCGCGCCTCTGGTCGGGGCGAGAACACTGCGGTCGAGCGCGCGACCGACTGGCGCTTGGTCGCTTCCGGCACAACGCTGCCGCACGCGGAAAGCAATGCCATCGCAGGCAGGAGGGGAACGATCCACCGCATGTGGGAATACTCGCAAGCAGTGGTTAACACCGCGTTAGGGCATGCGGTTACCTGAGGGTAAACTGCGGTAAGTCGCTTGACTTGTTGCGGCGCAACACTATTGCCGCCGACGGGCCACGCGGTCCCAACGCCGCGCGTGCTCTCTGCAAGGAGAGACTACATGACTGATACCAAGCCGGCGCTCCCGGAGCGTCCGTTCTTTTCATCCGGTCCCTGCGCCAAGCCGCCCGGATATTCTCCCAACAAGCTCGCAACCCAATCGCTCGGCCGCTCGCATCGCGCGAAGATCGGCAAGGCGCGGCTGCAATATTGCATCGATCTGATGCGCGAATTGCTCGGCCTGCCCGATACCCACCGCATCGGCATCGTTCCGGGATCGGACACCGGCGCCTTCGAAATGGCAATGTGGACGATGCTGGGAGCGCGGCCCGTCACCACGCTGGCCTGGGAAAGCTTCGGCGAAGGCTGGGTGACCGATGCGGTCAAGCAACTACAACTCGATCCTACGGTAATTCGAGCAGATTATGGCGAACTGGCCGACCTTTCGCAGGTCGATTGGGCAAGCGACGTGCTGTTCACCTGGAACGGAACCACCTCGGGCGTTCGCGTGCCGAACGCAGACTGGATCGCGGCGGACCGGCAGGGCCTGAGCTTTGCCGACGCGACCAGCGCGGTGTTCGCCTACGATATCGACTGGGCGAAGATCGATGTCGCGACTTTTTCGTGGCAGAAGGTGCTGGGCGGCGAAGGCGGCCACGGCGTGCTGATCCTCGGCCCTCGCGCGGTCGAGCGGCTGGAGAGCTACACGCCCGCATGGCCACTGCCCAAGGTGTTCCGGCTGGTCAGCAAGGGCAAGCTCAGCGAAGGCGTGTTCAAGGGCGAGACGATCAACACGCCTTCGATGCTTGCAGTCGAGGACGCGATTTTCGCGCTCGAATGGGCCAAGCGCATTGGCGGTGCAACGGCACTGCAAGCGCGCTGCGACGCCAACGCGGCGGCGCTCGACAAGATCGTCGGGGAGCGGGACTGGCTCTTTCACCTAGCGAAGGACCCGAAGAGCCGATCTAAGACCAGTGTTTGCTTGTATTTACGTTTGTTTGATCAAGACATGATTAAGCGAATGACCTCGCTGCTCGAAGCGGAAGGCGCTGCATTCGATATTGCAGGTTATCGGGACGCTCCTGCAGGCCTGCGCATCTGGTGCGGCGCAACGGTCGAGACCGCCGACATCGTGGCGCTCGGCCCATGGCTCGATTGGGCTTACGCGATCGTCAAAGCTAAAATTCAAGCGGAAAACTCCTGACCTGTTCCGTCACCCTGAACTTGTTTCAGGGTCCATTACTCCTCATCGCAACTCAGTTCCGGAAGGCGCGATGGATGCTGAAACGAGTTCAGCATGACGTTTCACAAGAATTGGAACGAATATGACAAACCCCAAAGTCCTCATCTCCGACAAGATGGACCCCAACGCCGCCAAGATCTTCGAAGAGCGCGGCTGCGATGTCGACGTCATCACCGGTGAGACGCCAGAGCAACTCATTGCCCGGATCGGCGAGTACGATGGCCTTGCCATCCGCTCATCCACCAAGGTGACAAAGGAAGTGCTCGACGCCGCCAAGAACCTCAAGGTCATCGGCCGCGCCGGGATCGGTGTCGATAACGTCGATGTGCCCTATGCCAGCTCGAAAGGCATCGTCGTGATGAACACGCCGTTCGGCAATTCGATCACCACTGCCGAGCATGCCATCGCCATGATGTTCGCGCTCGCCCGCCAGATCCCGGAAGCCAATGCGCGCACCCAGGCGGGCGAATGGCCAAAGAACGGTTTCATGGGCGTCGAGGTGACCGGCAAGACGCTCGGCCTGATCGGTGCGGGCAACATCGGCTCGATCGTCGCCAGCCGCGCGCTGGGCCTCAAGATGAAGGTGCTGGCCTACGATCCGTTTCTGACCGAGGATCGCGCGATTGAGATGGGCGTCGAAAAGGCCGATCTCGAGGTGTTGCTGGCACGCGCCAATTTCATCACCCTGCACGTCCCGATGACCGACCAGACCCGCAACATCCTGTCAGCCGAGAACCTCGCCAAGACGAAAAAGGGCGTGCGCATCATCAACTGCGCGCGCGGCGGCCTGATCGATGAGGCGGCGCTCAAGCAGGCGCTCGATTCCGGCCATGTCGCTGGCGCGGCACTCGATGTGTTTGCGCAGGAACCGGCCAAGGACAGTCCGCTGTTCGGAACGGCGAACTTCATCTGCACGCCGCATCTCGGTGCCTCGACCACCGAGGCGCAGGTCAATGTCGCGCTTCAGGTGGCCGAGCAGCTATCCGATTATCTGGTCAATGGCGGCGTCACCAATGCGCTAAACCTGCCGTCGCTTTCGGCAGAGGAAGCGCCCAAGTTGCGGCCTTACATGGGCCTTGCCGAAAAGCTCGGCTCGCTGGTCGGGCAACTTGCTCACGACGCCCTTACCGAAATCAGCATCGAGCGTTCTGGCGCTGCTGCGGATCTCAATGGCAAGCCGATTGAGGCGGCGGTGCTCGCGGGTTTCATGAAGCAACATTCGGACAGCGTGAACATGGTCAACGCGCCCTATCTCGCTAAGGAGCGCGGGCTCGACGTGCGCTCGATCCGGCACGATCGCGGCGGCGTCTATCACACCTTGCTGCGGGTCACGGTCGCCACCAGCCAGGGGCCACGCTCGGTCGCGGGCACGCTATTCGGTGACGCCGCGCCGCGCCTCGTCGAGATCTTCGGCATCGGCATTGAGGCCGATCTCGACGGGCACATGCTCTATATTGTCAATGAGGATGCGCCCGGCTTCATCGGTCGGGTCGGCACGCTGCTCGGCGAGGCAGGGATCAATATCGGCACCTTCCATCTCGGGCGGCGCGAGGTAGGCGGCGAGGCGGTTCTGCTGCTCTCGCTCGATAGTCCGCTGAGCAAGGACCTGACCGACAAGGCCTGCGCGCTTCCCGGCGTCAAGACGGTCATGCCGCTGGCGTTCTGAAGCAGTCTGAGGCAGGGAGGTCCGGATGAACGACAACGACCGCGACCTTCTGCCCGAGGGCCTTGGCGACCGCCTTCCCCCCAGTGCCGCCGCCGCGCAATCGGTGCGGCGGGCGCTGCTCGACGTGCTGGGCGCCCACGGTTACGACCGGATCGAAACGCCGAGCATCGAGTTCGAGAAATCGATGGCGAGCCGCATGGCCGGCGTGCAGGTTCGCCGCATGTTCCGCTTCGTCGACCCCGCCTCGCTGCGTACGCTGGCGCTGCGTTCGGACATTACGGTGCAGGTCGGCCGCGTGGCCGCGACCAGCCTTGCCGAAGCAGCCCGCCCCTTGCGGCTTTGCTATGCGGGCCAGGTTGTCACCATCAAGGGACAGGGGCTCGATCCAGCTCGCGAACGACTTCAAGTCGGTGCGGAACTGATCGGCAATGACAGTGTTGCCGCGGCGGCCGAGGTGGTTTCGCTGGCGATCGAGGCGCTTCAGGCGGCGGGGGCGAGCGGCATCTCTGTCGATTTCACCCTTCCTGATCTGGTAGATACTCTGGCCGAGAGCACACTTCCGCTTGCATCCGGCAGCATCGACGCAGTGCGCCGCGAACTCGATGCCAAGGATGCCGGCGGGCTCGTCTCGGTTGGCGGGCAGGCCTATCTGCCGCTGCTCTATGCCATCGGGTCATTCGACCAGGCAATCGGACGGCTGGCCGATTTCGATGTGGGAGGTGCATTGGCGAGCCGCATCGCGGGTCTTCGCAAGATTGCATCGCGCGTGGCAAGTATGGCGCGTATCACGCTCGACCCATCCGAACGGCACGGCTTCGAATATCAGTCGTGGTTCGGATTCACGATTTATGGCGAAGGTGTTTCGGGAGCGCTCGGCCGCGGTGGAACCTACAGCATCCGGACCAGGGAACCTGGACGAAATGAGGTCGCGACCGGCTTTTCACTCTATCCCGATCCGCTGATCGAGAACCTATCCGCGGCACCAACGGGTGAAAACCTGCTGTTCCTGCCGCTTGGCTACGACGGCGAGATTGCCGCGCGCCTCAGGGCAATCGGCTGGCGCACCCGCGCAGCTTTGTCTGTTGGTGATGATGCCTTGACGCTGGGTTGCACTCACCGACTAGAGGGCGGCGAGGCTGTGAAGCTTTAGAGCTATCGACTGGCTGTATGGTAAGAACGCGGTCGAGATCTCCGAACTCATGCGCAGATTTCTGCCAGATGGGCACCCCCAATAACCCGATGATCTGAACGATTTTCGGCATACGGGGCCAGATTTGGCGTA
>CAMDQY010000069.1 GCA_945906005.1 Novosphingobium sp. Chol11
GTCACTTCGGTGACCGACGAACGACCCTATTCCATCGCCGCGATCATGGCCCCGGTCCACGACGAGAAAGCGCGGGTCAGCTTCGCTCTTGGGATCACCGGATTCTACACCACCATGTCGGCCGAACGCGTTCGTTATGCGGGCAGTCAGCTCCGCGATGCCTGTGCCCGGGTTTCCGATTTCATTGCCGGGGGCGGGCGCGAGGCGCGGGCGGCTTGACCGGTGCGCAGCGCATGACTAAACATCGCCATAGCGAAAAATCGTTCACGATTTCGAATTGTTGGCAAATTCACATAGAGTGAAGCCGGGAGCAGGCAATGTCTGACGTAATCGTTGCGCCGTCGACGCGCGACCTTGAGGATCTGAGCAGGGATCTCGTCGACTGGATGCTGTCGCGGATGCCCGGAGCGAGCGACATTCGCATCGATAACCTCGAATATCCGCGCGGCGCGGGCCAGTCGCACGAAACGATCCTGTTTGACGCGCACTGGCGCGAGGGCGGCGAAGCAATTTACCAGGGCTTTGTCGTGCGCTTCAAGCCCGTTAGCTTCATCATGTTTCCCGACGATCTTTGGGACCAGCAGATCGAAGTGATGCAGGTATTCCATGCAGACGGTCGGATTCCCGTGGCGAAGGTCTGGTGGAAGGAAGACGACACCTCGATCCTGGGCGGCAAGTTCTACGTCATGGAAAAGAAGATCGGCCGCGTGCCGGTCAGCGTTCCGCCCTATGCGATGTCGGGCTGGTTCTTCGATTCGACACCCGAGCAGCGTCACAAGGCATGGCGGCAGGGAGTAGAGGCGATGGCGCGGCTCCACACCATGCCGGTCGACCGCCTCCAGTTCCTCAAGGGGCCGACGGCAGGTGCCGATCAGGGCCTGCCGCAGGAGTGGGACAAGTGGACCCGCTATGTCGACTGGGTCAACGCCGACGGCGAAATCCCAATCCTCAAGCCAGCCCACGCCAAGCTGGAAGCGACCATGCCTTCACACACCGCGCCGGGCCTCGTCTGGGGCGATTGCCGCATCGGCAACATGATGTTCGACGCCAATTATGATCTGCTCGCGGTGATGGACTGGGAACAGGCCACGCTTGGCGGCAGCCTCAACGATCTGGGCTGGTGGATCACGCTGGGCGAAATGATGCACGGCGAATCAGGCTTTGCCGGCAAGCGCCTCGAAGGCATGGGCACCCGGCAGGACACCATCGACCTGTGGCAGGGCATCACCGGGCAGTCGGTCGAAGGTCTCGAATGGTATGAGGATTTCATGGCGCTCAAGACCTGCCTGATGTCGATCCGCATGGGACGCATGCGCGGGCAGGAGCCACTGATCGACGAAGCATCGATGCGCAAGCGCCTCAAGATGGATTGAACGTCGCTGCCCGCCGATTGCAGGCTTGGCAGAATGATTGTGCTCTTGTGCATTACCCCTTAATCCGGGCAGAGCAGGCGCGCGAAGCGCGGCAAGAGGATCGGGAGAGAGATTAACGTGACCAAGGCCCAATCGCTTCAAAAGGGCTCGATTCCCGAAGATCCCCGTCAGGCAACGACCTTCCCGCAATTCATCCGGTCTGCGGCGGCGAAGTTCGGTGACGAACTGTTCGGCAGGCTCGAGGACGGCGAGGGGCCGGACGCCTCGCTAACCTATCGCGAAATCGACGACCGCTCGGCGACGATGGCGCGCGGATTTTTGGCGCGCGGGATCGGAAAAGGCACGCGGGTCGGCTTCATCTATGGCAACAGCCCGGCCTTCGTCATCGTTATGTCGGCGCTGGCGCGGATCGGCGCTGTCGCCGTGCCGATCAGCACGCTGATCAAGGGCAACGAGCTGGTTCGCGTGCTGCGCCAGTGCGACGTATCGACCCTGATCGTCCAGCGCGAGCTGCTCGGTCGCGATTATATCGAACGCCTGTGCGAGGCGCTGCCGGGTCTTGCCGAGGCAAAGCCGGGGACGCTTTACCTCCCGCAAACGCCGTATCTGCGCTGGGTTGTATCGACCGGCGAGGGCCTGCCGCCCGCGGTCCTGCGCCTCGACGAAATTGTCGCCGGCGGCGACGCGGTGGACGAGACGCTGCTGCGCGAGGTCGAATCCGAGGTCCATTCCTCCGACCAGATGATCGAGATCTACACTTCCGGATCAATGGCGCTCCCCAAGGGCGTCAAGCATAACCACGGTCCGATCCTGTTTCGCGCCGAATATGTCGGGCGCATGCAGGGAGCGAAGCACGGGGTCGAAGGATATTGCTTTCTTCCGATGTTTTGGGTCGGCGGGCTGACCATCACCCTGCTGCCAAACTGGGCGCATGGCGCGCCGACACTGTTCACAAATACGACCCGGATCGACAGCCGCTCCGCCATGGGCACTGTCCTGAGCGACGAGGACATGGCCAACATGGGCAAGAACATGTTCAAGCCCTACTGGGGCCTTGGCATGACCGAGACGCTCGGCCCCTATTCGTTTGGCAACGACTTCCGCGCTCCCGGCAGGCCGATGTGCGCGCCGATGGACCACTTCGCCGAACGCTACGACGTTCGCGTCGCCGACGAGAACGACCAGCCGGTTGGCCAGGGCGAAGTCGGCGAGATGCAGGTGCGTGGCTATCCGGTGACGCCGGGCTTCCACAAGATCGAGAAGAGCGAGATGTTCACCGCGGACGGCTATTTCCACACCGGCGACATGTGCCTGGTGGATGGCTCGCGCGTTCATTTCATCGGCCGCAGTGGCGACATGATCAAGACCGCCAGCTCCAACGTCTCGCCTGCCGAGGTCGAGCTGGAAATGCAAACTCTGCCACAGATCGAGAACGCTTATGTCACCGGCCTGCCAGACAAGGAGCGCGGCCAGATCGTTGCGGCAGCGGTGATTGCGCGCGAAGGCGTTGGCGAGCTCGATTTCGGCGCGATCGAGGCTGAGCTTCGCCGCAACATGTCAGGCTACAAGGTGCCGCGCGCCTATGTGCAGATCGAGCGCGACGAGTTGCCGATGCTTCATTCGAACAAGGTGTCGAAGCGGCTGCTGTCCGAGATTCTGGTCAAGAAGCTGGAGCGCTAGCGCAACAGCACCGGCACTGCGGTTGGCCCGCGCTGTTCGAACCCTCCGCCGATTTCCGGGACCGGCTCGTCAGGATCGATACGGATGTTCGGAAACGCCTCGATCAGCGCGCCGATCGCGTGCATCATCTCGACCTTGGCGACATTCATGCCAAGGCAGCGGTGGACGCCTAGCCCGAACGCCATGTTGCTCAGCTTGGGACGGTTGATGTCGAACAGGTCGGGATTGTCCCAGCGCGAAGGATCGCGGTTGGCCGGACCGATGCCGATTTCGACGATGTCGCCCTTGGCGATCTTGTGGCCGCATAGCTCGGTGTCGCAGGTGGCGTTGCGATAGAAGAAGGGCGCTGTCGGATTCCAGCGCAGCGATTCGTCGACTGCATCGTCGAGCCGCGAGGGATCGGCTTTGACCGAGGCCAGCTGGTCGGGATTGCTGAGCAGCGCCAGCATGGTGATACCCATCTGTCGCCATGAGGTGCCGCCGCCGGCGATCATGACGATCTTGGCCATGTACATGATCTCGCGGTCGGTCATCGGGCGCGGCTCTTCGCCCGGCAGGCGAACCGTTGCATCGAGCAGCGAGCTGACGAGATCGGAAGTCGGCCTTGACCGTCGTTCATCGATCAGGCCCTGCAGGATCTTCTCCACCAGCAGGAAATTCTTGTAGCGTTCTTCGGGAGGCACGCCGGCGTTCTCGACGCTGTTGACGTGGGCGTGGCGGAAACGCAGCGCGTCGTCGCCCTCAAGCCCGATTGCGGTGGTGATGGTATAAACCGGGATGCGCGCGCAGATTTCCATGTTCAGGTCGGCACGGTCGCGCGTCTTCAGCCGGTCGACCAAGCGCTCGACAATCGAATCGATGGTGAAATCGCGCCACCAGCCGGTCGCTTCGGGCATCAGGAATTTGGGCTGGATAGTCCGGCGAAAGGCGCGGTGCTGCGGCGGATCCATCTCGAGCACCGAGAGCGTCTGTTCGCCGTCTGCATTGGGCTGGTGCGAAATGGCGTTGGAAAAGGTCGTCGGATCGCGAAATACCGTCTCGCAGGCCTCGTATGTCAGCACCGTCCAATGCTGCTGGCCCGCCATGCCGGGATGGCGCAGGTGGTTGGGCAGGCCGAGCAATTCGCGCAGCTTGCCCTTGTGGACCGGCGCTTTGGCACGCAGCGCTGCGATCTCGTCGGTGACGTCGCGTTCGATGTAATTGCCCATGTGCTTCGCTTCTTCGCGAACATCATAGAGCTTGCCGTAAAGCGGATCGTCCGCTGTCAGGACGTCTTCCATGCGATTCTCCCTTTACGGCAAAACCGCGCCGGACCGTTACAGTCCGACGCGGCATGCGTCATATCAATTGCTCCGCCGCATCAGTTGACGCGCAGGAACTTCTTCGCGTTGTTGCAGATGATGTCGCGGATATCGTCTTCGGGAACGCCCTCGAAATCGCGCAGGATGACCTGGTGCGAGTTCGGGAACGTGGTCTCCGAATGCGGATAGTCCGACGACCACATGATGTTCCTGCCGCCCGGCTGGTTGCGCAACAGGATGCCGGTGCGGTCGTTGATGAACGAGCCCCAGATATTCTGGTCCATGTAGAAGCTGGGCGGGTTCTTCAGCGTGCTCTCGGTCCAGTAGCGCTGCTTCTCCCAAGTCCGGTCGCAGTATTCGGCGAACCAGGCCATCCAGCCCACGCCCGATTCGACCGAAGCGAGGCGCAGCTTGGGAAAGCGATCGAACACGCCGTTGTAGATCAGGATGCCGATCGGCTCGGCCATCGCCATCTTGCTCATCGGCATGTCGGCGAGGAAGTATTCCTTCTGGCCGAAGCGCGGGGTGCGACCACCAAGATGGAAGGTCAGCGCAACGTCGAGATCGACGACCGTCGCCCACAGCTTGTCGAACACCGGATTGCTGTACTGCAGCGGGCTATCGCGGTCGCCGGTCAGCGCCGAGACCTGTCCGTCCGAAAGCGCGTTTACGCCCGAGCTGGTCTTCCATGCTTCCGCATTCTGCGGGAAGGCGGGCATGTTGATCGCCTTGAAGCCCATCTTCACGAGCTTCTTCACCTGCTCGACCGTCTCGTCGATGTCGCGCATGGTGACATAGCCGACCGGGAACAGGCGGTCAGGCGCGGCCTGTGCGAAGTCCATCACCCAGCGGTTGTAGGCGTCATAGCTGGCGATATAGAGTTCGTTGTCCTTGGTGCCGAGCGGACCACCGCCGAACATCAGGGCGTGGTCCATTCCGTCGGTATCCATGTCGCCGAGGCGGACTTCAGGATCCCAGATAGGGCGCACGTCGGTAACACGGCCCTTCATCTTGAAGTCCTTGCCCGAACGTCCGGCCTGGTTGTTGATCATCATGAACGGGCTCTTCTTGCCCTCGAACACGATGTAATCGGCATCTTCCTCGTGGACTAGCTGCGGAGCGCGGCTCTTGAGGTGCTCGGGAAGGTAATCCTTCCACATGTCCTTTGGCGGATCGATGTGGGCATCGATGTCGAAGATCGGGCCAAGGTGCCAGTTCTCGACCTTGCCACTGACGATTTGCGGATCGGCTTCACTCATGTCTCAAACTCCATTTTTTCGAAACCAGGTTCTTCAATAATTCGAAATAGCGAATTTATTATCGCGATTTTGAACGCGAGAGTCAAGTCGCTCTTGCGCTTCCCCTTGTTACAGCGGGCTGCGTGAAACCTGAATCAAACAGCTCGCTCTAGTTGTTTGTTGTCGCATCGTTATTCGCGAAAAACCGGTTCCCATTTTTTCGCACGATGCTCCATGAGCTGGCGGATCATACCACCTTTCGGGCTTGCCTCAAAACACTACGCCCTTCACCTTGAGGTCGATGATCGCATCTTCATCGTAGCCGAGCGAATCGAGGATCGAATCGCTGTCGGCGCCCAGATCGGGCGAGCGGCGAGCTTTCATCGTTTCGCCATCGAACATCCACGGCATGGCAACGAGCGGGATCGTGGTGCCGTCGCCATAGTCGACCGTCTGGACCATGTTGTTGGCGACAACCTGCGGGTCCTTGTGGATCTCGCCGACATGCTGGACCACGTCCCACTGGCCGTCCTGCCGCCCGAGAATCTCCCGCCACTCGTCAACCGTGTGCGAAGCGAACAGCGCGAGCATTTCAGGCATGCACGTCTCGATGTTCTCGCGCCGCAGCGCGTCGCTGGCATAGTTAGGGTTGGCGGCAAGGTCGGGGCGGCCAGCGGCCTCGCAGAAGCCTGCCCAGTACTTGTCGGCCTGCAACATGCACAGCGCAACGAAGCGATCGTCCTTGGTGCGGTAGGTATGGACAAGCACGTTGAACGGCTTGGGATTGGACGGTTTGGGGAATTTGAGGATGCCGTCCATCGTCGATTGCGCGATCAATCGCTGCATCGACCACATCGCGGTGCCGAGGAGCGAGACATCGACTTCCGAACCCTCGCCGCTGCGTTCGCGCTTGGCCAGCGCCGCGCAGATCGCGCCCGCCAGCATCGCGCCCGACATGGTATCGCCGAACGCCGGGCCGGGAGCGGGCACGGGATAGGGCGCGCCGTCCTCGGTCATCGTCGAGGAAATGCCGCCGCGCGCCCAGTAGGTGATCGAATCGTAGCCGCCCTTCTCGTTCTCCGGGCCTTTCGGCCCCGTGCCGCGGCCCGAGGCGTAGACGATGCCGGGGAACCGCGCGCGGATCGAATCGGCGTCGATCCCCATCTTCCGGCGCGCCGGCGGTAGCAGGTTGGTGAGGAACACGTCGGCGTCCGCGCACAGCTTCATCAGCACTTCGCGCCCTTCGGCCATCTTGAGGTCGAGCGTGATCGAACGCTTGCCACGGTTGTAGCTTTCCCACGAGAGATCGACCCTGGACTTGTCCATGCCGCCGATATTGAGGCCGCGCAGTGGATCGCCGCTCGGCGGTTCGACCTTGATGACGTCGGCGCCAAGATCGGACAGCACCCCGCCGCAGGAAGGCACGAAAGCCCACATCGCAACTTCGACAACCTTGAAGCCTTCCAGAGGTCTGCTCATTCTCACCCTCGATTTTGTGCTATTCGAGTATGGACTGCGCCATCCGGGACGGCTGTCCAAAATTCTCTATTTCGAAGCATTGAACGAAATAGCGAATTGGGTCAATACGACCTCTAGTGGTTCGATTCTGACATTTGCTACCCATTGGGGCCAGGTCGGGGCAAATGTCAGAATCAAAAGAACCACTAGCAATATCAAGTTTCTAGTGGATTTTAAGATTTTGACATTCGCGAATGACCTGGCGGGAAGTGGGATGTGAATGTTAAAATCAATCCACTAGACCCATAAAAGCGAGAGATGCCGCCCATGTCCAGCCAAGTAAAAGTGCCCGCCCAGCCCGCAATCGCGGTTCCCGCAACTGTCGCCCAGGCGCTCGATCCGGCCTGGCTGTCGCAGGCCCTTGCCGAGGTCAGCGGGGGCAAGGCAGTGACCTCGGTCGAGCAGGTCGAATATATCAAGACCATGGCGACCAAGATTCGCTTTGCGGTCACGTTTGAAGGCTCGGATGAACGTCATGCGTTCTGCATCAAGGGCCTGCTCGACATCGACGAGGGCAACGCCAGCCTTGGCTCGACCTGCGTCGCCGAAGCCGATTTCTACTGCAAGCTTGCGCCGCAGATGCAGGTGCGCGTTCCCGAATGTATCGTCGCGGTGATCGACCGCGAGGCGCAGAACGCGGCGATCATCATGCGTGACCTGATTGTGGGCGGGGCGAGCTTCTGTTCCGCGCTCGACATCTTCACCGCCGACGATGCCGCCTCCAGCCTCGCCCAGCTAGCCGCGCTTCACGCCTCGCAGGGGCTGCTAGCGACAGAGACGTGGATCGATCCGCGTGCCTCGCAGATCGCCCGTTCGCTGGGTTTTACCGGCGAATCGATCCAGTCGCTGATGGACGATCCGCGCGGCGACAATCTCTCGTCCGAAGTGCGCAACGGCGACAATATCCTCGCCGCGATGCGCGCTTTTGCCGACCGTTCGGATACGCGACCGCAGTTCATCCTTCATGGCGACAGCCACGCGGGCAACATCTTCCGCACGGCAGATGGACTTGGCCTGATCGACTGGCAGGTAATCCAGCGCGGCGCATGGTCGCTCGACGTTGCCTATCACCTCAACGCGGTGCTGCCGGTTGAGGTGGCCGAAAAAGAGGAACGCCGTCTGGTGAACGACTATCTCGCCCGGATGCGCGCCTCAGGCATGGATATGCCGAACGACGAGGAGGCCTGGACGCAATACCGCGAGGGCGTCGCCTATGGCCTGTTCATGTGGGCGATCACGCGGCGCGTCGATCCTCCGATCATCCACCGCTTCACCGACCGGCTCGGCAAGGCGGCAATGCGGCACGACACGTTCAAGCTGCTGGGGGTGCTCTAGGCGGCGACGACAGATTTTTGTTCGGGGCGAGTGGCAGGTTTCGGGCGAGGCAGCGTTACCAACCTACGGCAGGTTTGTCGTGGAAAGCTGCCATTTGGCCGGTCTCAAATTCGAGTTAGGCGAGGACCATTGTAAGGGGCAGGCAGTCAACGCCCCACGTGATGCCGGTCCGGTGGCGCACCTGATCTTTATCTGAAATGCTGATGTCCTTGAAGCGACCTAGCCATGCGCTCAAGGCGACTCGCAATTCACGGCGTGCCAGATGCATGCCCACGCAGGTGTGAACGCCTGAACCGAATGTCAGCCCGGATTTGTCAGTGCGGTGCGGATCAATATGATGGGGGCTTTCGAATTGCCTTGGGTCTCGTCCAGCAATCGGTGTGGGAAGCATGACTTGATCACCCGCTTTCATCACCTGCCCACGAAATTCGCAATCGTTGCGAACGGTCCTGCGCATAACCACCACACCGTAGGCGCGGAGGAACTCGTCCACAGCCTTTGACATCAGTTCGGGATTAGCTCGCAGCATCTGTTGCAGTGGCTTGTTCGCGGCGAGGTGGCACATCGCAAAACCCATGACACTCATCACAGTATCGAGGCCGCCGAGGAACAGGGAATAGCAAAATCCGATCGCTTCATCGGCCTTGATGACACGGCCATCGATTTGGGCGCAGGCTATGGCGCTGATGAGATCCGGCACGGGCCTGCGCCGCCGCTGCTCGATAAGTTCGACCAGATAGTCGCGGATCCTAGCAGCGCCCGCCAAACGGACGGCTGCGTCCTCCGTCCATAATGTCTGGCGCTCCCAATCGAGAAACTCTTCAACCTGTTCTTCGGGCATACCCATGATGTGCAAAAAAACATAGGAAGGCATCAACTGTGCGAACTCGGTAATAAACTCGCAGCTCTCCTTTGTTGCCAAGCGCTCGACCAGATCGCTGCAAACTTTTTCGACCATCTCGCCACGCTCGCTTACAGCCTTCGGAGCAAACAGCGGGTTCAGGAACTTGCGATAAATCTTATGATCAGGAGGATCAAACTCGATCGGGACTTGCTGCCATTGAACGCCGAGAAGGCCCCGAGTCCCGGCGCTATCGACACTTGAAAATTTTTCGTGGTCCACAAAGGCTTGGCGCATTGCGTCAAACCCGACGATCATCCAAGCTCCCTGTTCGCCTCGATAGCCGTGAGTTGACCAGACGATTTCGGGACCATCATGGAGTCTCGCTCCCGCCTCGTAGGGATCATCAAGCTCCATGGTGAAGCGGCCGAAGTCCTCATCCCAGACCGATGAAACGGGCACATGTGACGGAACGGAACCCTTCGCGCCTTCTGACTCCGTCATGAACATCTCCTCGGTGGACCGCATCGCCTTATATGAAGAAAGTATTTACTACATAGAGGGCGCCTTGGGAAGAGTGCAACACCGCGGAGCAACGTTTTCGCAATCTCGGCAGCCCAACTCGCACTGAACCGCATCGGCAGGATTATTTCCGCTTTGTTGTCGTGTCCGGAAGGGCTGCTTCCAAACCCATGATCGGACATACAACCGTTCGCCAAAACGGGTCCGGGTCTCCTAACCCTTGAGGTGATAGTCGAGCAGCGCCAGCCTGCTCGCCCAGCTTACGGGGCGGGCTGGCGGCCGACCATGTCGCGGCTGCTCACTTCGTAGGCCGGCCTTCCCGTCGCCTCATTGGCCATGATCTGGATCGGACCGTTGTTGACGATGAAATAGACGCAGTCTTCGAGCGTTGTCGTGGAGTCGTGGATCGCACCCTTTGGTTCATAGCCATAATCGCCAGGGCCATATTCGGTATCACGCACGGCAATGCGGCCGCTGAGCATCAGGAAATGCGCATCGTGAAGATGGATGTGCGGTGGGGCCGTATAGCCTTTGGTCCAGCGAAGCATGCTCGCCCAGCTGCCGGTCTCAAGATCCATCCAGAGCATCTTCGACCAGGCCATGCCAGGATCGGTTTCGACCCATTCCTTGTCCGCCGCGCCGGCAAGCGCCAGCGGGATTTGCGCCGCGATCATTTCGGTCATGTGATGATCTCCTAAGCCTTCAAGTGATAGTCGAGCAGCGCCAGCGTGCTTGCCCAGCTGACGCGGTGATATTGCGCATCGTAGGCAATGCCAGGCGCGACGCCTTCGTGGTCCGGGTCGGTGAACGAATGCTGCGCATGGCTGAACAGCGTGAGCTGGTGAACCACTTCGGCCTCGCGCATCTCGGTCTGGAACGCGAGGTAATCGTCTATCGGCGCGAAAGGATCACGCCCGGCGCAGAACGCGACGACCTCTGCGATCACGCCGCCCTTCTGGGCAGGCGCATGTGTCGGCAGGATACCGTGATAGCTGACCACGCATTTGAGGTCCGCCCCGCTGCGCGCCAGTTCGAGCACGCATTTGCCGCCAAAGCAGTAACCGATCGCTGCAAGCCGGGTCTCGTCGGCCCCATCCATGGCGCAGATATGCTCGAACCATTCGACCACGCGCGCGCGCAGCAATTCGGGACGTTCGAGCAGGCCAATATAGTGCGCGCCGGTGCCCTCGGGCGTCGAAAGGTCCGCGCCGCTGTCATACACGCTGGCCGCGACCACGAGATAGCCCATGCTGGCAAGCGCACGTACATTGCTCTCGAAAGTCGGCCCGGTGCCGCCCGCACCGGGAAACAGGATGACGGTGGGATGCGGGCCTGCTCCACCTTCCGGCCGAGCGAGGAACCCGTCCATCGCCATGCCATCGTGCATGCAGCTTGTCGTCTCGAACGCAGTCATGGTCGTCAAGCCCCCTCGTTGTTTTGTCATGCAATAGTGCAGCCGAGCCGAGGCGCTGTCAAAGTGCGTTAGATTGCCCGTTGCCGGTCGCCGTGTCATAGCGAGCGCCATGGCAAAGGCCGATTTCTCGACGCCAAGGCCGTTGCGCTTGGGCGTGATCGTGCTGATCGCGCTGATCCACGTTGCCGCAATTTTCGGGCTGATCCGCGCCTTCGCGCCGGGCATGGTCGACAAGGTGGTCGATAACGTCACTTCGGCGATTTTCGTCACTACGCCGACACCTACGCCGACGCCCACGCCATCTCCTCCGGCCAGAGCCGCGCCGGAGCAGGGCGCACAGGGTGCAGCAGGCAAAAAGGCGAAACCGCGCGAAGTGACCGCGCCAGAGCCGAAGATCATCGTCGCCGAACAGCCTGCACCACGCGCTTCCTCGACCGGCATCGAGAACCGCTCTGGCGCGAGCGAGGCCGGCGCGGGCACCGGCGCGGGCGGACAGGGGTCTGGTAGTGGCGGGGGGGCACGGGATCAGGTCAGGGCGGCGGGCTTGCGACCAAGGCCGTGAAAATTTCCGGCGACATCAATTCAGCGCGCGATTACCCGCGCAAGTCGCGCGATCAGCGAATCGGCAACAGCGTCATCATCGTGATCACCGTCGGTGTGGACGGGCGGCCGAAAGCTTGCCGGATTGCCCGTCCCAGTCCTGAGCCTGACACCGACCGGGTTACCTGCGAACTGGCGATGAAGCGGTTTCGCTTCCGCCCCGCGACCAACGCGGCGGGTGAACCGGTGGAATCGGACTACGGCTGGCAGCAGCGCTGGTTTTACAAGGGGCGCGACTGATCTTTTGCGGCGGGAGGTTGGTCCTTGGCGCGCAGGTAGATCCACGGCACGCGATCCTGGCTGAACCGCGCATTCGCTTCCCGATCAAACAATGGCGGCCGGTGATCGCCCACGATCAGAATGTCCATGTCCGGAAGGTCCGGCGACATCACTAGCTCGTCG
>CAMDQY010000070.1 GCA_945906005.1 Novosphingobium sp. Chol11
AGGCGAGCAATGCCATGGCCGCTTTCTTCCTGGCGCGCCGCTGCGACCTGGAGCTTGATGGTTCGCTCGTCGATTTCGGCTGGAGCATCGGCCATGTTGCTAGTCCTCGTTCACAGGCTGTCCGGCTAATGCCGTGAAGGTCCAGCTAGGTACTAGTGAACATTTTTTCAAACCCGGCCAAAGGGCCCAGGCGAAAAAGCCATGGCTCGAGAGCAAAGAAAAAGGCCCGGTCGATAAACGGCCGGGCCTGAGAGTTTGGGAGAGGATGCCTGAAAGGCCTGCCCTATATGCGATTCGGGAGCAGATTGTGCAAGTGCGAAATTGCAACTTTGGATTGCAAAAAAATATAAATAACGCCCGTAACTATGGATTTATTACTGATTTTAAATCATTAAATAATCCATAAGTTCTGCCGCACTGCAGCAAGAAGATGGAACCGCCGAGTGATCCCGGTCCTTTCCGGACGCTGCGTGCTGCACCGCACGCGCCTTGTCTGGCGCGCCAATTTCGAGAGCTTTCGGCCCCAGAACGATCAATGCGCGAGCAGCAGCGCCGGGCCGTCCTGCTTGTCGAGGAAATAGCGGGTGACGCCGCCGAACAGATACTCCCGCATCCGGCTCTTGCCATAGGCACCCATCACCAGCACGTCCGCGCCGGTCCGGGCGGCCGCGACATCCAGCGTCTCCTCGGTCGAACCCCGCCTCGGCAGCTCGTCGAGTTCGGCCTTGATGCCATGCCGCGAGAGATAGCGCAGCGCCTCGGTCGGCGGGAAACCACCTGGCTTCTCGGCAACGGTAATCACCTGGACCTTGGGGCAACCCACCAGCAGCGGAACGGCATGACGCAGCGCGCAGGCAGCTTCGTCGCCGCCATCCCAGGCGATGCAGGCTCCGCTGAGAGGTGCAGGCAATGCAGCCTTGTCTCCGAGCGCAAGTATCGGCGTCCGGGAGGAGAGGGCGAGATCGCCTCCCAGCCCGCCCGAGCGAGAAACGATGACGAGATCGGCCAAACGCGCCGCCTTGGACAGAGCCTCGACCGGTTCGGCTTCGGAGCGGACCACGTCGAACGGAACGTCCTCGCGTGAAAGCCGGTCCTCCAGCTTGCCCGCAGCGGCGTCGTCGTCAGCCATCGCCTGTTTCAGCGCATCGGAAGCGACATAGCTGCCGCCCATCGGGTCCATCGCGACATAACGGACGACCGGTGTGTCGACGAGCAAGGTTATGTGGCCCTGGTTGGCGCGAGCGATCGCGAGAGCGGTTTCGAGCCGCGCTTCCATGCCGGGAAGGCGGTCTGCACTGACTAGTATGGAACGCGTAGTCTCGATTTCTCCTGTTATAATGCCGTGCTTACTTGGCCAGTGGTAATGTTCCAATGATCTGAATCAATTTTGCCATTCAAAACGGCTGGACCTCGCGTTGAAGCTTGCGCTAACGGGGAAATCCGTGTTGCATTGCAGCATTATCGACGGAGCCATGCCGCAATGGAAAAAATCTACCCTGATGCCGCAGCCGCCCTTGATGGCCTTCTTCGCGACGGCCTGCTGATTGCGGCTGGGGGTTTCGGAATTTGCGGAATACCCGAGCGGCTGCTCGACGCGGTTCAGGCCAGCGGCGTGAAAGACCTGACCTTCGCCAGCAACAATGCCGGGATTGACAACGAGGGCATCGGAAAACTTTTGCGCACGCGGCAGGTGAAGAAAATGATCGCAAGCTACGTCGGCGAGAACAAGGAGTTCGAGCGCCAGTATCTCGCAGGCGAGCTCGAGGTCGAGTTCTGCCCGCAAGGCACGCTGGCTGAACGCATGCGCGCCGGAGGCGCTGGCATTCCGGGCTTCTACACGAAGACGGGGGTCGGCACCCTGGTGGCCGAAGGCAAGGAAACGAAAGTATTCGACGGTGAGGAATATGTCCTCGAGCGCGGCATCTTCGCCGATCTTTCGCTGGTCAAGGCGTGGAAGGCGGACGAGACTGGCAATATCATGTTTCGCAAGACCGCGCGCAATTTCAACGTGCCCGTGGCGACCTGCGGCAAGGTCTGCCTCGTCGAGGTCGAGGAAATCGTGCCGGTTGGCAGTTTCGACCCCGACTGCATTCACCTGCCCGGCGTCTTCGTGCAGCGCCTGATCCTGGGCGCGCCCTACGACAAGAAGATCGAGTTCCGAACGATTCGCGAAAGGGAGGCGGCGTGATGAGCTGGACCCGCGATGAAATGGCCGCCCGCGCCGCGCAGGAGCTGCGCGACGGGTTTTACGTCAACCTCGGCATCGGCATCCCGACCCTGGTGGCAAACCACGTTCCTTCGGGCATGATGGTCACGCTGCAATCGGAAAACGGGATGCTCGGTGTCGGCCCCTTCCCCTATGACGACGAGGTCGATCCCGATCTCATCAACGCGGGCAAGCAGACGGTGAGCGAGCTTGCACATTCCGCCTATTTCGATTCGGCGCAGAGCTTCGCGATGATTCGCGGCGGCCATATCGATCTTGCCGTGCTTGGCGGGATGGAAGTGGCCGAGAACGGCGACCTCGCCAACTGGATGGTGCCGGGCAAGATGATCAAGGGCATGGGCGGGGCGATGGACCTTGTCGCCGGGGTCAAGAAGATCATCGTCGTGATGGAGCACACCAGCAAGGACGGCGCGCCCAAGTTCATCCCCGCCTGCACCCTGCCGCTGACCGGCAAGAGCGTGGTCGACATGATCATCACCGACTTGTGCGTATTCCAGCGCCCGGATCACGCCTCGCCGTTCGCGCTGATCGAGATCGCGCCGGGTGTGACGCCGGAAGAGGTTGCAGCCAAAACGACAGCGCACTACCTCTCCTGAAATTCCACAGGAGAGAGTACCCCCCCATGGCCGATATTTCCGCAATTCCGCTGACCCGCATCGACGGCGCGTCCGACAGCCTCGCCAAGCACAAGGGCAACGTCCTGCTGGTGGTGAATGTTGCCTCGAAATGCGGCCTCACCCCGCAGTACGAGGGGCTCGAGTCGCTCTATGGCAAGTACAAGGACAAGGGCTTCGAGGTTCTGGGCTTTCCGGCCAACGATTTCGGCGCGCAGGAGCCGGGCACCCACGAGGAAATCGTCGAGTTCTGCACGGCGAACTACGGTGTCTCGTTCCCGCTTTTCGCCAAGGCCGATGTTACCGGGCCTGACAAGCAGCCGCTCTATGCCGGGTTGATCGAGGCTTTGCCCGACAAGCAGGGTCCGGCAGGCGAATTCCGCGACCGGCTCAAAGGCTTTGGCATGGCCCCGACCGAGGATCCCGAGGTGCTGTGGAACTTCGAGAAGTTCGTGATCGGCAAACAGGGCGATGTGGTCGCGCGCTTCGCGCCGGGCACCACGCCCGACGATTCGGACTTGGTCTCGACCATCGAGGCGGAACTAGCGAAGTAGTGCCTATCGAAATTCGCGGGCGAAGGCGCGCAGCTCCTCCACGAAGGCTTGGGGCTGTTCGAAGGCGGCGAAGTGGCCGCCTGCGGGCATTTCGGTCCAGCGCACGATATTGGTATAGATCTGCTCGGCCCACAGGCGTGGGGTCGGGCGGATTTCCGCCGGGAAATGCGCATAGCCGGTCGGCACCGTGACCTTCGTCAGCGCACCCGGCTTGGCGTTCGGCCCCATTCCTTCGTAATAGAGCCGCATTGCCGAGTTAATCGTGCCGGTCAGCCAGTAGAGCATGATGTTGTCGAGCAGCCGGTCCATCGAGAAGCTTTGCGTCACGTTATCGTCGCAGTCGCTCCATGTCTTGAACTTTTCGACCACCCAGCCGGCAAGGCCCGCCGGGGAATCCGTCAGGCCATAGGCGAGCGATTGCGGCTTGGTGCCCTGGATGGCCTGATAGCCCGCCTCGTGACGGTCATATTCGGCCTTCCATGCCTGGTCGGCGCGCTCCTTCTCGGTGAGACCGGCGAGCGGATCGGTCATGTCCGGCGGAATCCCGATGATGAAATTGAGATGCAGCGCCATGACCTGCTCGGGCGCGCTTGCCGCCATGTTGTTGGAAATCGCCGAGCCCCAATCCCCGCCCTGCGCGATAAATCGATCGTATCCCAGCATTTCCATAAGCTTTAGATTGATTGAACCGGCGGCTTCGATGTTGAACCCCTTGTGGCGAGTTGGGCCTGAGAAGCCGTATCCCGGGATCGAAGGCGCAATGACGTGGAAGGCGTCACATGCCTCGCCTCCGTAACGGACCGGATCGGACAGCGGGCCGATGATGTCGAGGAATTCCGCCACGGAACCGGGATAACCGTGCGTGATGATCAGCGGTGCCGCGTGCGGCTCGGGCGATCGCACATGATAGAAGTGGACCTGTTCGCCCTCGATTTCGGTCATGAACTGGGGAAACGCATTGAACCGCGCCTCGCATGCGCGCCAGTCGCACCGGTGCCTCCAGTGGTTGCAGAGTTCCTGCAGGAAGGTCCGCTCGGTGCCGTAATTCCACCCCGCGCCGTCAAGCTGGTCGGGCCAGCGCGTCTGGTCGAGCCTCCGGTTAAGGTCCGCTATCTGCTCATCGGTGATCTCGCAGCGGAACGGCCTGATCGCGCTCATTGCGGCCGGCCCTGCACCCAGACGTCCATCGCCGCGCGGCACCGCGCCGCGCCTGCTTCGGGCGGCAGGTCCCTGAGCTCGGGAGTCAGGGATTCCAGCTCAACGGTGAGCGCAGGATTGTTGGCAAGAACCGCCTCGGTAACTTCCCACAAGGGCAAAGTGCCCTCGCCCGGCAGGTCGCGCCAGAACATGCCCTGCGCCGGGTCGCGCGGGCGCGTGGTGGTGATGTCGCAAAGCTGAAAGCCGACGATTCGTCCCGGTTCCAGCGCCCTGATGTCGGCCACGGTCGAACCCGCGTTCGACCAATGCGTGGGATCGAACAGCAGGCCGCAATTGCTCTCGCCGCTGGCGCGGGCAAGGCGGTCTGTGGTGGCAAGATCGGGAAAGCCGGTGCCCGCAATCGGCTCGAGCCCCACTTTAAGCCCGTGCCGCGCGGCATCCCGACACAACGCGCCGACCCCATCCGCCAGCTCATCGAAGCCGACAGGCCGCCCCTTGTAATGCGCGACATTGACCATGGGCGCTTCGAGCATTTCGGCCGCCTCGAAACAACTGGCGGGATCGCTCGGCGGGGTGGGCGGGGCAAGTCCTGGAAGGCCACTAACGATCGCGTCGATATAGGCCATGCGCACGCCTGCATCGGCGAGCCGCTTGCGCATCATGGTCGGCGTGTCGCCCGCCTCGATCTGCTGGTGGACGAGCGCCGGGCCAAGCGAGAGTGTCGGAAAGCCGAACCGTGCCGACAGTTCCACCAGTTCGATGAAACTGGCGCTGGGCAAGGTGAGCCAGCACATGCCTACCGTGAATTCGCCCATCATCCCGCCTCTCATCCGATGCTTGTTTGATGTTGCCTAGCGGCGCGCTTGCAGCGCGGCAATGCGCCTTGGCGCTCGGGCACTTTACATTGCGGTGCAGCGCGGCTAACGGCGCTGCCCATGTCCGAACAGGTAATCACGCCGATCATTACCACCAAACAGACCCGCTCACGCGGGGCGGTTCAGATGGCGCGCAGCAACTGCGGCTGAAACCCGGACACAGCCCCGCCACAGCGCGGGGCGGCCACTTTCGAAATGGCTGACCTTCCCCGCGCTTCTGCATAGATCAGGAGACGTCTTGCCATGAATTCCCGTTCCCCGCTTCCCGCCAATACCGCCGTCGGCGTCGTCGGTGCGACCGGCCTTGTCGGCACGATGATGCTCAAGCTGCTTGAGGAACGCGAGTTCCCGCTGGGTTCGCTGCGGCTGT
This sequence comes from Novosphingobium sp. Chol11, assembly GCA_945906005.1. Classification (GTDB taxonomy): domain Bacteria; phylum Pseudomonadota; class Alphaproteobacteria; order Sphingomonadales; family Sphingomonadaceae; genus Novosphingobium. The sequence continues at coordinate 5,799 of CAMDQY010000070.1, forward strand.
TCGCTTCGGCGCGCTCGGCTGGTTCGGCGCTGGTATTCAAGGGCCAGGACATCGTGGTCGAGGATGCCGCAACTGCCGACTTTGCAGGCCTCGACCTGGTGTTCTTCTCCGCCGGCGGCGCGACCTCGAAAGCGCTCGCGCCCAAGGTAGCGGCCGCAGGCGCGGTGGTGATCGACAACAGCTCGGCATGGCGCAACGACCCGGACGTGCCGCTGGTGGTGGCCGAGGTGAACCCCGATGCGCTTTCTTCGATCCCCAAGGGCATCGTCGCCAATCCCAATTGCACGACGATGGCAGCCATGCCCGCACTCAAGCCGCTCCATGACGCTGCCGGATTGAAGCGGCTTGTGGCGAGCACCTATCAGGCGGTGTCTGGCGGCGGGGTCGCCGGGGTCGAAGTGCTGCGCGACCAGATCGTTGCGGGAGCAAGCGGCTGCGATGCGCTCGCCGCCGATGGCCGCGCTGTCGATCTGGGAGAGCCGCGCAAATGGTCAGTACCGATCGCCTACAACGTCGTGCCGCTCAACTACGAGGTGGTCGAGGACGGATACACCGAGGAGGAGGTCAAGCTGCGCGACGAGACGCGCAGGATTCTCAAGCTGCCCGACCTGCCGGTTTCGGGAACCTGCGTGCGGGTGCCGGTGTTCACTGGCCACTCGCTCTCGATCAACGCCGAGTTCGAGCGACCGATTTCGGCCAGTGAGGCGATCGCCTTGCTCGAGGCCGCGCCCGGCGTGGTCGTCTGCGAAGTGCCCAACCCGCTTGATGCAGCCGGCCGAGATCCGGTCTATGTCGGGCGCGTTCGGATCGATCCGACCGTAGAGCACGGCCTTGCATTGTTCGTGGTGGGCGATAACCTGCGCAAGGGTGCCGCGCTCAACGCCATCCAGATCGGCGAGGTGCTGGTCCGGGCTTGAGATTAAGGTTCACTGTGTGAACCCATGCCCTTACCGCCCCACCTCCCCGCCCGGCCACCAACATGACCGTTAGATTTGGTGCCGGGCGGGGAGGTGGGGCGAGAGGTATGAGCCGACATCAGCGTCTCGTGCGCGGGCAGGAACCCAGTTCGCCAAGCACCATGCGATAGTCTGCAAGCGCCTGTTGCCGGTCAGCAGCGCTTGCGGACAGGTTTACCTGAGACGGCAGACTGTCTGGCAGGAAGCAAGCGAGCCGGTACCAGGCCAGCGTATCGCGCGCTGGGCCGTTATTGGCCTCGGCAACCAACTCCGAGAACGATACGCCCCAGCTTGCCGGCTGGCCCGGCTGGTGGCGCACCGTGATCGAGGCGGCCGAGCCGTCCGCGGTTGCAAGGAACATTTGCGTCTCGCCTGCCCCGGCAAGGCTGCCCGGCACGTGGATGATCTCGCGCAAACCGGTGATCGGCGGCGGCGCATCGGGCGAAGCCAGTTCGGCGAGGATTGGTCGCAGCCGGGCGAGCGTTTCCTCGCTGAACAGGACCTGAGAACTGCGCCCTACCAGTTGAAGCTCGCCCGGGCGTCCGGGGACCGTCCGGGCAAACACGATCACGTCGCGCTTCTTGATTGCGGGCGGTTTGCCGCGCTCATCGAGCGGGAGATCTACCAGCCATACCAGTGAATCGCCGATTGCCTCCTTGCCGGATAGCAGCGCCCGGGTCTTGCCGGTTACGTAGAAGCGGCCATGACCGGGCTGTCGTCCGCGCGACCGTTCGTCCTCCACGCGGGCCAGGCTGCGCAACTGTACCTTGACAACAATACCAGCCGAATCGGCAAGGTCAGCAAGGTCGGCGTAGCTCACTGAAGCAGGCTGCAACTCTTGAGCCATAGAGGTCTGAATGCACTGCACAACCAGTGCCGATGTGGCCAATGCAGTGAGGCTGATGCGAATTCCCGACAGGGTCATTGCCTGACAACTCCTTTGATTTCCGTGCATTTCGGCCAGAAAGAGGTCAATCGGATAGGGCTTGAGCGGTTCACCATAAAGCCAATTCGACTGAATTGATTCTGACCTGATGCGCGAAACGATAAGGCGTTGCGCGGCCCAAACATCGTCGCTAAAGGTTCGGCGAAACGAGGCTGGAACGCAACGAGAGCCCAGGAATGCCTTGTGATCCACAGTGGCTCGCGTGAGCTGCGAATGGATCTCACTGGTGGTTAATATTTGGGATTGTCTGCTGCGCCCGCGCCGCAGACAGCAGTTGCCGGGCCAAGGCCCGGTCGAGTGAATGGAGTGATGCGACTGAATGGCTTACGCTGACCAAAAAATGAGCAGCAACAGGCTGATCGCCCTGATTGTGGTTGCGATCCTTCACGTCGCCCTCGGCTATGGCCTCGTCACGGGTCTGGCATACGAAGGCGTCAAGAAGGCTCTGAAGCGAGTTACGACCGTCGACATCGAGGAGGAGGTCAAGAAGGAAGAGCCCCCGCCACCGCCGAAGAAGGTCGATATGCCGCCGCCGCCGGTTGCCCCGCCGGTCAGGATCAACGTTTCAACCGCTCCGCCGAAGTTCGAGACCGTCGCAGTGGCTCCGCCGCTAGCGGCGGTTCTTGCTCCCCCGGCACCGGCGCCTCCGCCCAAGGGCCCGAGCAGTTCGGCGCAGCCCAAGGGTAATCCGGGGTCCTGGGCGACTACGAACGACTATCCGTCGCGGGCTCTGCGTGAGGAGCGCTCGGGCACCGCAGGTTTTCGCGTTACCGTGGGTTTAGATGGGCGCGTGATCGATTGCCAGGTCACAAGTTCGAGCGGCCATGCCGATCTCGATCAGGCGACCTGTGCAAACGTATCGAGGCGCGCGCGTTTCAAGCCCGCGATGCAGGACGGACAGCCTGTTCAGGGTTCCTATTCCAACCGTGTTCGCTGGGTCATTCCCCAATAAAAATTTTGATTGATCGCGCCGTGCAATCGCGCGCGGTGCCCCATTCCTAGTTCTAGCTCTTGAGAGGACACTACGCATGCTGATTGAAATTCTTGCCGCGGCCGCGGAGAAAGCTCCGCAAAACAAGTTCGGTTTTGCTGAGGCGCTCGAACAGGGTGGCTTCGTGGCCTATGCCACAGTCGCCATTCTTGGCATCATGTCGTTCGGATCGTTCTACATCCTGTTCACCAAATGGATCGAGCAGGCCAAGGTGATGCGGCAAGCCAATTCGCTCGACCCGCTGTGGAAGGCAAACTCACTGCGCGAAGGCTCCACCAAGCTCGACAAGAACAGCGCCTGGCGCCAGCTCGTCGACGATGGTCTCGAAGCCCAGGAGCAGGCCACGAAGCTGGTCGACGAGGGCGAACGCCACGATTGGCTGCACAATTCGCTCGCCCGTTCGGAAGCAACGATCAACGCGAAGCTTGCATCGGGCCTGCCGTTTCTGGCTTCCGTTGGCGCGACCTCGCCGTTCATCGGCCTGTTCGGCACCGTGGTCGGTATCTACCGCGCCCTGATCGCCATTGGTTTGGCCGGCTCGGCCTCGATCGACAAGGTCGCTGGCCCGGTTGGCGAAGCGCTGATCATGACCGCGCTCGGCCTGCTCGTCGCGGTTCCCGCGGTGCTCGCCTACAACTATTTGCAATCGCGCAACAAGCGCATCGCCGAGATGCTTACCGGCTTCTCGACCGAGGTGCTCGCGAGTATCGCCTCGAATGGCCAGGTTAAGCCGAAGCTTTCGGCCGGCGCCTCCGCCAAGCCCGCAGCTGCTCCGGCCAAGGCGTAACAGGCAACGGTTGCGGCGCTGCCGCACCAGGGCCGACAGGCGGACCTACGCATGCGGGTCCGCCGTCGATCCGGTACGAAGTTAGGATAGGATGTTACCATGGCAGCTACAGTAGCAGGCTCCGACGATACACCCATGTCGGACATCAACACCACGCCGCTGGTCGACGTGATGCTGGTGCTGCTGATTATCTTCCTGATCGCGGTTCCGATCGCGATCCAGACGATCGAAAAACTTCGCATTCCGATCTTCGCTTCGGTGGAATCGAAGGACAAGGTTGAAAACCTTCTGCTCACCGTGACGACCACCGATGCTGGCGGTCGCAGCGCGGGCGATCCGGGATACGAAGGCTCTTCGCGGTTCGGTCAGTGCCGGGTTTATTTCAACAACCTCACGCGGGTTGATGCAGAGCAGTTGCGCGACCAGGCCTTCAAGCGGCTGGACGCACTCGTGAAGCGTGCGGGCGGCCCCGAGGCGCTGCGCAACGATCCGGAAAAGATCCCGCAGGTTCACATCCGCGGCGACATCAACGCCCCGTGGCGCTGCATTGCCGGTGCGATCTACAACGTTCAGATTTCCGGCTACCCGACCGTGGGCTTCATCTCGAACCCGGTTGATCCGAACGGCTGATCGCCGTTTCGCAAGCCCTTCTAAGGAGAATTTTCCATGGCAATGTCAGGCGGCAAGGACGATGGCAGCCCGATGATGGAGATGAACACGACGCCGCTCATCGACGTCATGCTCGTGCTTCTCATCATGTTCATCATCACCATTCCCGTCGCCACCCACTCGGTCGACATCGATCTGCCGGTTGCACAACCGCCGGACACGCCTCCGCCGCCGGTCGATCCGGTGAAGAACAAGGTCGTGCTCACCCAGGACAACAAGATCCTGTGGAACGACACTCAGATCTCCGACAGGACGCTGCTGGATAATCTCAAGTTGTCGCTGACCTATCCGGTCGAGCCGGAACTCCAGTTCGAGCCCGAGGAAAACGCGGCCTACGATCTTTCGGTCAAGGTCTTGAACGTGATCAAGGGATCCAACGTCACCAAGTTCGGTTTCGTCGGCAACGAGAAGTATGCCTACTTCTGACCTGCCGAATTACGTGGCTCAAGATTTGATCAAAATAGGGTGGGCATTGTCCCGCCCTTTTTTGTACGCACGGCAACTGAAGACTGCTCACTCTTCTCCCTCAGCCATGTCAGGCCGCATGGCGAGTGCGGCAAGGCTTTCGGCTTCGACCAGCAGTTCGTCCTCGCCCACACCTGCCGGCGTGCGTTCGCGCCCCAACATCGAAAGCACCGGCACCGACAGCGGGCTGATCCGTTCGAGCACGACATGGTCGATCTCATGCGCTGCCCGCTCGAGCACCTGGGCAACACGCTCGACATCGGTCATGCGAGCGCGGGCATCGGCCCAGGCCGCCTCGATCAGCAGATGGCCCGGCTCGTACTTCTGCAGAACGTCGAAGATCAGGTCGGTCGAGAAGGTCACCTGCCTTCCGGTCTTGCGCCCATAACGACCTTGGCCCGGTTGCTGGCGCGCGACCAGGCCTGAGATGACCGCAACTTCGCGGAAGGCGCGCCGCAAAAGGTGCGATTGCTGCACCCAGTCGTCAAATTCGTGCGTCAGGATCTCGGGCGAAAGTAGCGCGGCTGGGTTGGTCACGGGCTTCATGCCCCACACCGCCAGCGTATAGTCGGTGGCGACGAAGCCGAGCGGCCCAAGCCCGGCGTCCTCCATCCGCCGCGAAATCAGCATGCCGAGAGACTGATTGGCGTTCCAGCCCTCGAAGGTGAAATAGGTCGTGTAGTGCAGCCCGTGATGCGGAAAACTTTCGACCAATAGCCGACCCGGCGCTGGCAAGTGCGAGCGCCAGTCCTGCATCTCGAGCCATTCGCGCACGTTATCGGGAAAGCGGCCCCAGCCTGCCCGGTCATTGAGGAGCGCGCGCACCCTCTCGGCGAGATGGGCGGTGATCGGCAGGCGTAGGCCGGTATAGCTTGGGATCTGCGCCGAGCGTTTTGCCGCCCGCACCACCAGATCGAGATCGCGGAGACTTTCGACCTCAAGATCGAGACCGGCGAAGCGAAAGGTGTCTCCGACCTTGAGGCTGGCGCCGAACATCTCCTCGACCTTGCCCAGCGACCGCCCGTTACGAAAGCGCACATTGAGCATCTCGTTATCGACGATGATCCCGGCATTTAGACGGTGTCGCGCCGCAAGTTGGGGGTGGGCAAGACGCCACCGTCCGGGCGGCTCCTCGACAATCCGCCGGAACCGCTCGTAGGTTCGCAGCGCATAGCCACCGGTCGCGACGAAATCGAGCACGCGCACGAAGATCGCATCGTCCACCCACGCGTAGGCGAGGCACGAGCGAACTTCAGCTAGCAGCTCATCAGCCGGAAATGGCCCGGCACAGGCGCGCGCCATGACGTGCTGGGCGAGCACGTCGAGCCCGCCTGGACGAAACGCCTCGCCATCGCGTTGGCCCTCCTCCACCGCTTCCATCGCTGCCGTGGCTTCGAGGAACTCGAAACGGTTGCCCGGCACGAGCAACGCCTTGCTGGGCTGATCGAGCCGGTGGTTTGCACGCCCGATGCGCTGAAGTAGCCGCGACGAACCCTTGGGCGCGCCCATCTGCACGA
>CAMDQY010000071.1 GCA_945906005.1 Novosphingobium sp. Chol11
CGTGTGGTGGCAATGGATGCTTAACCTGCGCCCGATCTGGTATTTCTACGAGGTGACCGACGGGGCGCAGCGCGGCATTCTGATTCTGGGCAATCCGCTGACCATGCTGGTCGGGCTGCCCTCGCTGATCTGGTGCCTATGGGCTGCCATTGCCCGCAATCGAGCCGACGCGCTGGTCATGGCAGTCTGCTATTCAGCAACACTCGGGCTTTGGCTGGTTTCGGAAAAGCCCGTGCAGTTCTATTATCACTACCTGATGCCCGGCGTGTTCCTCGCTGGCGCTCTGGCGCTGGTGCTCGACGCGGGCTGGCGCAGGGGTGGAGTGCTGCGGGCGGCGAGCCTCGCCGTGATGGTCGGATCATTCGGAATGTTCGCGTGGTTCTGGCCGATCCTGTCAGCCGCTCCGCTTGCCGGTGGTCGCAACGCTTTCGTCGAATGGATGTGGCTTGATAGCTGGCGCTGACGACCTAAGCCGCAGCCTTCGCCTTAGCCAACATCTCGGCGACCTCATCAAGCATCGAAAGACGCTGCTTCTTGAGGTCCTCAAGTCGTGCGTCTGTGGCAGGGTCCACTTCCGCCTCGATCCGGTGAATTTCGCGGTTCACCTCGTGATACTGCTCCGAAAGCGACCTGTAGTGCGGATCTGAAACCTTTAGCTCACGAAGCATCGCTACATCCGCAGGAAATTCTGCGTGCAGTTCGTGCGGGGTGTGGCTCATGATCTTTCCTTCGCGTTTCAGTGACGAAGCGAAGGATGTCGTGCTATTGCCCGATCTGCATTGCGCTCGATCAAACCGCGCAAGCCTCAGTTGCCGTAGCGGCCCCAGACGAATTTGGAGCTTAGCGCGAAGTTCCATACCGAACCGATGACGATGCCCGCGAGCGCGGCGGGATATTCGTGGAACCCGAAACGCACCAGCACCGCGGCTACGCCGACATTTGCGAGCAAACCGACCGAGCAGGTCAGGCCGAACTTGATCCAGCCGCGCGTCAGAGCCGCTGTGCCGATCAGCCGCTTGTCGGCATAGGTCAGCGCATTGTTGAGGAAGAAGTTGAAGGTCATCGCCACGATCGCGGCAAAGGTCTGGCCCAGCTCGAACTCGGTAACGACATTGCCGCGCAGCGTCTCACCGGCAAGCGCGAGGAACGTGGAAAGTACCGCCATGTGGACGACCACGCCAACGGCGCCGATCGTTCCGAACAGGGCAAAGCGGGTGGGAATGATGCGGCCCAGCCACTTGTCGTAGAGGCCGACAAGAAATTCGAACACGACCGTGCGGTCGAGCTTGCTTTCGCCTTCGGCGCGCGCGGAAAAGTTCAGGGGGAACTCCTTGATTCGCATGATCTCTTCCGAAGTGGCAAGAATATCGAGCAGTATCTTGAAGCCGACGCCCGAAAGGTGGGGAGCGGTTGTCCGCAGGCTCTCGGCTCGCAGCATGAAATAACCGCTCATCGGATCGGAAAGTTCGACGCCGGTAACCTTGCGGGCGATGGCATTGGCGATATTCGAGGCGCGCACCCGGTCTGGGCGGCCCCATTGCTCGGTGCTGGCTCCTTCGGCAAAGCGCGAGGCGACCGCGACGTCGCATTCGCCGCTCGCCACCGCCTTGAGCATGCCGGGCAGCAGTATAGGATCGTGCTGGTGGTCTGCGTCCATTACCGCGACGACGGGCGCGGATGTCGCCATCATCCCTTCGATCGCGGCAGAGGCAAGGCCCCGCCTGCCGATGCGATGGATGACGCGAACACGCCTGTCATGCTGTGAGATCTTGCGCGCTTCGTCCGACGTGCCGTCGGGGCTGTCATCGTCGACGAAGATCGCTTCCCATGCGATCCCGGTGAGCGCCTTGTCGAGCCGCTCGACCAGCGAGGCGAGATTGCCACGCTCGTTGAACGTGGGCAGCACGATCGCCAGCTCCAGTGGCTTGGCCACCGTATCGGCCAATTGGGCGAGATCGGCCAAATCGGCAAGATCGGGATTAGACATGTCCATAACCCCGTTCAATAACCGGCAAGCGTAAACGAGCGGTTTATGGTTTACAGACCCTCAACGATAGCATCGCCGATTTCCCGTGTCCCCGAATTTCCGCCAAGGTCGCCGCCGCGCACGCCATTGGCCAGCGCCCGCGCCACGGCAGCCTCGATCCGTGCCGCTGGCTCCTCGAGGGCGAAGCTGTAGCGCAGCATCATCGCGGCGGACAGCACCGTCGCCATCGGATTCGCGAGACCCTTGCCAGCAATATCGGGCGCGCTGCCGTGGATCGGCTCGTAGAGCCCGAATGTTCCTTCTGCCAGCGAGGCCGAGGCCAGCAGCCCGATCGAGCCGACGCACATGCTCGCCTGATCCGAAAGAATGTCACCGAACAGGTTGCCGGTAACGATCACGTCGAAGTCGCCCGGGTTCTTGACCAGCTGCATCGCGGCATTGTCCACGTACATGTGGCTGAGCTCGACATCGGGGAATTCGACGGCGGTTTCGATCACCACGTCGCGCCATAATTGCGAGGTCTCGAGCACGTTCGCCTTGTCGACCGAGCACAGTCGGCGCCCGCGCTTCATCGCCGCCTCGAAGCCGGTGCGGGCAATGCGCCGCACCTCGTCCTCGGCATAGGACATGATGTCGTAGCCTTCGCGGCGGCCATCGGGCGTGGTGCGCATGCCCTTTTCGCCGAAGTAAACGTCGCCGTTAAGTTCGCGCACGATCAGGAGGTCTATCTCGCGCGCAACTTCGGGGCGTAGCGAGGTGAGGCTTTCCAGTCCTTCGAACACCCGCGCGGGGCGCAGGTTGGCAAACAAGCCCAGCTCCTTGCGCAGTCCGAGGATCGCCTGTTCGGGGCGCAAGTGCCGCTCCAGAGTGTCGAGCCCGAAATCACCGACCGCGCCAAACAGGATCGCATCGCACGAGCGCGCGATGTCGAGCGTGGCCGAGGGCAGCGGATGGCCGTGCTTGCGGTAAGCCGCGCCGCCAACGTCGCCTTCGACCAGTTCAAGGCCGGGCAGGCCAAGCGTTTCGAGCACGCGAACCGCCTGTTCGGTCACTTCCGGGCCGATCCCGTCACCGGCAAAAACCGCGATCCGCATCGTGTTCGACTTCATTTTCAACTGCCCTCGATCCTTGCCAGCCGCGAGCGCAGCATGGCGCGGGCCGCCATAACATCGCTGCGCTGCTCGGCAAGCGGGTAGCGTTCGAGCTGGCGACCGACGGAATCGAAGGCAGCCAGGAATGCGGGCCAGTCGCCCTCGGCAGGACGGCCTGTCGATACGCCATAGCCAAGTTCGCGCAGCAGCAGCACTTCGAACGAGACCAGCGGCACGGCCCAACGCCTGGCGGAAGGCGCGACGCAAACCGCTTCGAGCAGAGCGACAAGCGCATCGTAGAGCGCTGGATAGGGCTGGCGCTCGGGTAGGGTCGCCGTGGCCAGCGAAGTCACCCAATCGATCGCGGCGACAGGCAGTGGCTCGCTCAACCACGGCCCCCGGCTTTGCACCAGTTCGAGCCGGGCAAAGGGAAGTTGGCTTGCTGAACGGGCGCGAAGTTCGGCGTCGACCAGATTACCGGGGATCAGTACCGGGCGCAGCGTGCGGCCGCGCGCGCCAGCGACATAGCCCGCCACCATGCCGTGATCAGCGGTCAAAAGGCGCACAATGCCCGCGGTTTCACCGTGCGGCCTGATGGCGCAGACTATCGCCGGGGCGCGGACATGCATTCTAGCGGTGTGGAAGATGCGCGCCGTTGCCGCAAGTGGCGATCAGACGCGGGCGTGCTCGGCACAGGCGTCACATAATTCCGCCTCACTAGCTGACGCCTGGTTCTTGCCTTTCGACTCCGCGACAAGGGGGTTTTTCTTGCGGCCCATCGTCCAGTTCTCGCCGAACCGGATCATCGGGTTTGGCGCACACCAGACTTCGCCTGTCTCGTTCAACACCGAGACCCAGATCAGGTTGTGTTCCTGACCATAGTCGATCACGCCGATGGCATATGCGTCGCCGCGATCCAGGACATGTAGCGGCAGAGTGGGATTTAGCGGCGTGAACATCGGTGTGGTTACCCTTCGCTGGGCAAAACGACCGCGATAAGCAGTGGTTCCCTGGCAACGGGGTCGCGATTAACTGCGCTTGGCGCGCGGCTTGGGCTTTTCCGGCCCGAAAACGCTCGCCTCGAGCGCGGCGAGACGCTCCTTAAGGGCCTCGTTCTCCTCGCGCGCGGCAGCGGCCATGTCCTTGACCGCGTCGAACTCCTCGCGGCTGACGAAATCCATTCCGCCCATCGATTCCTTGAAGTGTTCGCGCGCCGAATCGCGTGCCTCGCGGCCCATGCCCGCAAGCGTGCCGGCGGCACTATTCATCAGCTTGACGAAATCGGCGATCAGGGGGTTTTCGCTTTGCATGGCGTGTAAATGGCCTTCGCTGTGGTCGTCTTCAAGGCATTTCGAATCAAAACTCGTAGCGGTCAATCGCGCCCGAATAATCCTGCTGTCCGTCCAATTCGGGGTTGGCCTGCCTGATCTGATACGTCAGCAAGGTCGCGAACAGGATCCAGGCGAGATAGGGCAACAACAATAGCGCTGCAAAACGCCGGATCCGCCAGAACAGCGCAATGGTGACGATCACAGCGAGATCGAGCAGCCCGATCAGGATAAGCGCTCCGGTGATCTGGTGCGATCCGAAGAACATCGGCGACCAGGCAAGGTTGATCATGAGTTGCATCACGAAGGCCAGCGTCGCCACGCCTCGCCCCCGCGCGCCCTTGGCTCCCGCGATAACTGCCATGGCAAAGCCCATCAGCGCATAAAGGACGGTCCAGACCACCCCGAACAGCCACGAAGGCGGGTACGTCGATGGCATTTGCAGTGCGCTGAACCAAGCGCTTTGCGCGCCGCTGCCCGATAGCAGGCTGGAAAGCACGCCCAAAAGGATGAGCAGGGGAACCAGGAACAACGACCAGCGGACGAAGCTTGCGCGCAACTGCCACGCCGATGCGATCATGTTCATATGGTGCAAGGCTCGCGAATCAGGGGGTTTGGTTAAGTCTTGTGCAGGGATAGCAACAAGGTTTCAACGTTATGCGCCCCGTCGCGCATAAATCAGGAACTCGACATTGCCTTCGGGGCCGGTGATCGGGCTTTCGGCCACTCCCTCGACCTGCCAACCCTTGCCCTCGAGCCAGCCGCGCACTTCATCGCACACTCGCGTGTGCAGAGCCGGATCGCGCACCACCCCGCCCTTGCCGACTTCGCCTTTGCCCACCTCGAACTGCGGCTTGATCAGCGCGACAAGCCTACATTCAGGCGCGGCCAGCGACAATGGCACTTCAAGCACCTTGGCAAGCGATATGAAGCTCGCATCGCAGACTATCCAGCTACACTGCCGGTCGATGTGATCGCGGGTCAGCACCCGCGCGCTGGTTTTTTCCAGCACGGTGACGCGCGGATCCTGCCGCAGCTTCCAGGCGAGCTGGTTGGTGCCCGAATCGACCGCGAACACATGTGCGGTGCCGCGCGACAGCAGCACGTCGGTAAAGCCGCCGGTCGAACTTCCGATATCCATCGCGGTCACACCAGCGGGGTCGAGGCCGAAATGATCGAGCGCATGGGCGAGCTTGATGCCGCCGCGCGACACCCAGGGATGATCGCGGCCGCGTAGTTCCAGCGCAGCGTCTCCCGCCAACTGCTGACCAGCCTTTGTGATCTTCGTCTCGCCCGAATAGACCAGCCCGGCCAGCACCAATGCTGCGGCACGGCTGCGGCTTTCGACGAGGCCGCGTTCGACCAGCAACTGATCGACGCGCATCTTGGCGACGGGATGAGGCTTGGGCACGGTGGCTCGACCAATGGCGGCTCTTGTGAGCGAGGCGTTGTCATTCCATAGGGACACGATGAAGGCAATTGTTTCCCGTGGTTTGGCCACCGCCCTGCCCGTGCTTGGCCTGTTGCTGGCAAGCGCTTGTTCGGAGCAGCGCGTAGTGCCGGTTCCGAAACCGAGCGTGACCCCGGCACCTCAGCCGTTGCCGCCAAGACCGCTGACCGACTGGCGCGAGGCGCGGGCAACACCCGGCGACTGGGTGTGGAGCGGCGCGGGCGGGCGCTCGACCGCGACCTTCGCAAGCGGCCTGTTCAGCCTACGCTGCGAGCAGGACAGCGTCGTGCTCTCCCGCCGCGGAAGCGGCGAGGGGCAGGTGCCGCTGTCGGTCAGCACCTCCACGGTAACCCGCACCCTCAGCGGTGCCGGTTCGGCAAGCGATATCACCGTCAGGCTTTTAGCGCGCGATCCGCTGCTCGATGCCATGGCGTTCAGCCGTGGGCATTTCGCAGTCGAAGTGGCGGGGCTCGCACCGCTTTACGTGCCTAGCTGGCCCGAGGTGAGCCGGGTGATCGAGGATTGTCGCTAAGCGCATTTTTGGAGGATCGGGGGATAACCCACGAACGATCGATTCTGACGCCAAAAAAAACATTGCAAGACTTGTTGTGCAGCGCGGAATGATTCAAACATTGTCGCAAGGCAGGCCGGAAACGACAGTTCCGAACGCCCCAGCCGGGAGACCGGCGCAATGGCTCAACAGCGCGAAAGGAGGTGACCCAATGTCTCTTGGTTCAGCAGGGAGGTCGGTACATTCCGTCGTGGAGCATTATTGCTGAAAACAAGAAGTAAGCAGTAAAGGCTTCGCCGGCGGTACTTTCGACCGCTGACCATGCGAAAGGCCGTGCGGGATTGCCCCGCGCGGCCTTTCTCATTTGCGGGCCTTGCCCCCGTCGATCCCGACGCATAACGCCTTATCGCGAGATGCAGAAACTGCACTTGCTATTAATTTCTTTTCAATTGTCGATTTTGTAATTTTAGTTCAACAACGGGCAAATTTCGCGAAAAGGGAGCGGAAAAAACATGGCGACTATCGCCGCACAATCCTCCATCGAGTTTGCGCACCTGCCGCATCCAGCGCCAACCGCGCCCGAGGAGCGCGCGGCGGTGCTCGCCGATCCGGGCTTCGGCGTGGCCTTTTCCGATCACATGGTCACAATCGAATGGGCTGAAGGACGCGGCTGGCACGATGCGAAGGTCGGACCCTACGGGCCGATCACGCTCGATCCGGCAACAGCCGTACTGCACTACGCCCAGGAAATTTTTGAGGGACTCAAGGCCTACCAGCGCGCGGATGGCAGCTTGGCCCTGTTCCGGCCCGAGGCCAACGCCGCGCGGCTCAACGCTTCGGCACGCCGCCTCGCCATGCCCGAACTGCCCGAAGACCTGTTCCTCGAATCGGTGAGACAACTCGTTTTGGCTGACCGCGACTGGTTCCCGACCGTCGAAGGCGGCTCGCTCTACCTGCGACCGTTCATGTTCGCGACCGAGGCATTCCTTGGCGTGCGTCCAGCAAAACAATTCAAATACATGGTGATAGCCAGCCCAGCTGGAAACTACTTCAAGTCGGGCGCACCCGCCGTCTCGATCTGGGTCTCCGATTATTCGCGCGCCGCTCCGGGAGGCACCGGCGCTGCCAAGTGCGGCGGCAACTATGCCGCGAGCCTTGTTCCGCAAGCAGAAGCGATTGCGCGCGGCCATGATCAGGTCGTGTTCCTCGATGCCCAGGAGCACAAGTGGATCGAGGAGCTTGGCGGCATGAACCTCTATTTCGTGTTCGACGACGGCACCCTGCTGACACCGCCTCTCACCGGCACGATCCTGCCCGGCATCACCCGCGACAGCCTGCTGACGCTGGCACGCGAGGAAGGCCTCACAGTTCGCGAGGAGCGTTATTCGATCGATCAGTGGGCTGCAGATGCAGCTTCGGGCAAGTTGGTCGAATGCTTTGCCTGCGGCACGGCCGCCGTGGTCACGCCGGTTGGCAAGGTGGAAGGGCGCGACACCGCTTTTACGATCGGTTCTGGAGGTCCCGGCCAGCTTACCATGCGGCTGAAGGACCGGCTGGTCTCGATCCAGCGCGGCACCGCGCCGGACACACACGGCTGGGTGAAGCAGATCTCCTGACCAATTTCTCCTTTCCCCTTGAGGGGAAAGGATAGCGAAGCTCGCTCCAAAGGAGTTAGCGCAGCTTGGTGAGGGGTGCTTGGGCGCTGGTAACCTGGGCCACCCCTCACAAACTTTGGCTAGCTCATTTAATTCGCAAGCCTTCGTAGCCTCTCCCCTCCCGAGGGGAGAGGCCAATTGCGCTCAAGCTTCGTCGAGGCTGTATTCGTCAACCAGCGGACCAGGCACATGGGTGTGCCCATGTTCGTCGGTAAAGCCGTAATCCGCGCCCAGATCGGCGGACCAGTAATACTGGCCGCTTCGGTTCATCAGGTCCGGGTCGCTTGCCAGCGCGACCACGGCGCGACCGCTGTATCGCATCGTTTCCTGATGCGGGCGGTCGGCAGTGTGTCCATTGGGCCAGATCGAAACCGTCGCCACTCCCCGATCCTTGAGATCGAGCGCCATGTCGCGGGTCAGGCGCTCGGTCGCCGATTTACCGACTCCGTAGATGACGTTGTAACGATAACGCACCGCACCGCGCCCGGTGACATTGACGATCAGCGGCGTACCGCCGTGGGTGGCGGCAGTCTCGATCATCAAGGGTGCCGCATGGCGGCATGCGTAAAAAGCCGTGCGCGCGCCCAGGTCGACGACACTTTCCCAGATGCTCGAAGGCGTCTCCCAGAAGCGCTTTCCGATATAAGGTGAGAGGCGGTTTGCCGAAAACACGCTGTTGACCAGCACGTCGAGCCGAGCTTCGTCTCGGCGGAGTCGCTCGATGAAGTCGCCCAGAACGCCATCGTCAGAGGCATCACAGGCCACGGCCACACCATGGCCTCCCAGCGCGTCTATTTGCGCGACCGTTTCCTCGAGCGAGCCACCGCGTTCGCCTTCGCCCGCGCGCAGTGTCCGACCAAGGCAATAGACCTTTGCGCCAGCAGCCCCCAGTTCGACGGCGACCCCCAGCCCCACGCCCCGTGTCGCTCCTGCGACGACTGCGATCTTCCCGGCAAGCGGCTTGTCCATGCTCGATTCTCCGTTGGTCATGCTCCGGCCATTAGCCGCGCGCGCACCAGCGGCAACTGGTCGTTGCCGAAATACATGTGATCCTTGTCGACAAATATCGACGGCGAACCGAACGCGCCGCGCTCGATGACCTCGTCAGTGTTGTCGCGCAGCCTGTCCTTGACCGGTTGCGTCTGGGTCATCTCGGCGAGCGACTTGCCATCGAGACCACACGCGTCCGCAACCACGACCAGCTCGGCTGGATCGTCGAGATTGCGCTGATCGCGGAAGTACGTCTCGAAAGCGGCGCGCGAAAATCGCATGAGAGCAGCCTGATCGTCCTCGAGCGCGCAACAGAAACGCATCGCGTGAACGGAACGCAGCGGGTGATATTCGGACGGGAAATTCATCGGCACGCCGGCATAGGCCGCCCATTCCCCGGTCCATTTCGCCATGGCGCGCGCCTTGGGAGATTGGCTGTTGCTGCGGTTGTCATAGACGCCTTGGTTGACCGCGTTGAACACGCCGCCGACCAGCAAGGGGCGCAGGGTCATTCCGGTGCCCGCCTCGGCAAGGATCGGACCGATGGCGTGAAACGCCATGTAGGTCCACGGTGAGGACAGATCGTAGAAAAACTCAACGCGGTTCATTGTTTACTCCCGGTTCCGAACAGATTGCGGCGCGCTTCATCGGTGAACTGTCCGTTGGGTGCCATGCCTGCACGCATCAGGTCCATGCCCCGGCGCAGCGCCGGGCGCTGCTTGAGCCGCTCGTACCATGCCTGCACATTGGGGAACCCGGCGAGCGGGATCGATTGCGCCTTCCAGGTCTGCACCCATGGAAAGCAGGCCATATCGGCAATGGTGTATTGACCGGCGGCAAGATAGTCGCGCATCTCCAGCTGGCGGTCCATCACTCCATAGAGTCGCAACACCTCGTTGCGGTACCGTTCGATGGCATAGGGCAGCTTTTCAGTGGCATAGAGCGCGAAGTGGCCATGCTGTCCGAGCATCGGGCCAAGGTTCGCGACCTGCCACACCAGCCATTCCACCGTATCGGTTCGCCCGCGCAGATCGCCAGGCATGAACTGTCCGCACTTCTCGGCAAGATAGATCAGGATCGCGGCGGTCTCGAATACGGAAACCGGATCGCCGCCGCCTTCCGGCTCAGTATCGACGATCGCCGGAATCCTCCCGTTGGGGCTGATCGCCAGAAATTCGGGCGAACGCTGCTCGCCCTTACCCAGCGCGATGGGATGCGCGCGATAGGCAAGCCCGCACTCTTCCAGCATGATGGAGATCTTCCAGCCGTTTGGCGTCGCAGCGGTGTAAAGCTCGATCACGGTGATACCGGCTCAGATTTCGCCTTCCTCGACCGTGTTGAACTGCGGATGGACCGCCTTCCATTTCGCCATCCACTCGGAACCTTCGCGCGAACGTTCTAGATCGTCCGGGCGTGGTCGCAGCGCCTGTGCAGCCTCGGCGCGCACCTCGGGCAGCACCGATGCATCCCAGCCCTGCTGCTCGACCTCGCGCGCAAGTTCTGCCGCGCCGGCCTTGCGAAGCATCGTCGGCAGGCGGTCGCGCAGCGAGGCAATCGCCCAGTCAAGCATCGGACCGTTGGTATCGGGGTCATAACCCCACACGATGTTGTGATCCTGTTCGGCCAGCACGAAATGATAGTGCAACACGTCGCCGAAGATGTCGAAGCGCACGAATTCCTTTTCGCGCGAGGCATCGAACACGTGGATGCTCGGTCCACGGATCAAGTGATCCTCGTTGCCCAGTGCGCGCGATTCGACCCCGATCGAAACCGGCCCGGCATCGAACCAGCGGGTGTGATGGTCCATCGGGGGGATCAGCATGAACTTGTGATACTGGCCGCGCACCACCAGCTCGGCAGTGCGGTTCGACAACGGACGGACCCGCTCCGGAATATATTTGAACAGGCTGGACATGCGCGCTCTCCCTTTTGGCGCGCATTGCACGGCACGCGTGCACCGCTGTCAACCGCGAATGCCCGTTGCGGTTCCCTGCCCTCGTGCCCACAGTCTGCCCGAGCGGACAAATAGAGAGACGTGACAATGGCAGAAGCAACCTACACACCGCCCGAAGTCTGGACCTGGGACCAGGAAAGCGGCGGACGCTTTTCCAAGCTCAATCGTCCGATCTCCGGCGCCACTCATGAAACGACTCTGCCGCGCGGCAAGCATCCGTTCCAACTCTATTCGCTGGGCACGCCCAACGGCATCAAGGTAACGATCCTGCTCGAGGAGCTGCTGCTCGCGGGCTATTCCGGTGCGGAATACGACGCCTGGATCATTAACATCATGGACGCCGACCAGTTCGGTTCGGGCTTCGTCTCGGTCAATCCCAATTCCAAGATTCCAGGTCTGCTCGATTGCTCCGGCCCCGAACCCTTCCGCGTATTCGAATCGGGCGCGATCCTGCTGCACCTGGCCGAAAAATTCGACGCCTTCATCCCCTCGGCTCCGGCGGCTCGTGCCGAGTGCCTCTCGTGGCTGATGTGGCAGATGTCGACCGGTCCGATCCTTGGGGGTGGCTTCGGCCATTTCTACGCCTATGCACCCGAGAAATACGAATACCCGATCAACCGCTATGCGATGGAAGCCAAGCGCAGCTTCGATGTCGCAGACCGGCGGCTGGCACAATCGCGCTTCCTTGCAGGCGACGACTATTCGATCGCTGACATCGCAAACTATGCGTGGCTGTCGATGTTCGTTCACGGCAAGGCCTATGACGGCGGCGCGAACTTCCTCGACATTGCCAGCTACGAGAACATAGCGCGCTGGGTTTGCGAGATCGACGCGCGCGAGGGTGTGAAGCGCGGGCGGGTGGTCAACCTCGACCGCGAGGGCAAGATCAAGGAGCGTCACAGCGCCGCCGACATCGATGCGGTGCTGGTCAAGGCTTGATGGTCAAGGCCTAAGAGCCCGATTCAAAAGTTCATCATGCGTAGCAATCCTTGCGGTTCTGCGCGTAAGCATGCGGATTGAGGCGATGTGGGTCCATGCAGTTGAGCTTTCGATGGTTTTCTCCCAGTCCTTGGCCAGTCGCCTGCACCGGCCGAGCCA
>CAMDQY010000072.1 GCA_945906005.1 Novosphingobium sp. Chol11
GCGCGCGCGATGTTCGCCTAACCGGAAGACGAGGGCCTCGATGTCATCCGCCTCGACGGCCTGCAACGCGGCAATGCCGAGGTTGGCTCGGGCGAGCATGTCCAGGTGCGTAAGGCCGAATCGCGCCCCGCGCAGCGCGTGGTCTTCGCGCCGGCTCAGCAGTCGATGCGTCTTCAGGGGCCGACCGGCGCGCTCAAGCGCAATTTCCTGGGCCGTCCGATGATCGCGGGCGATCTGATCGCCACCACCGGGCGCCAGCAGGTCGGCGACATCCCGCCGCAGCTCTCGCGGATGTTCAATGCTCCCGCCTATGCACTCACCCAGATCCGGCTCAACGTGGTGGCGACGACGCCGAAGGGCATCATTCACATCGACGAGAACACCGAAGTCGAACTGCGCGAGATGGTCGAACTGCCGCTGCGCTACCCCGAGCTGTTCACCCGGCTCGGGGTAGATCCGCCGCGCGGAGTGCTGCTGCATGGTCCGCCAGGCACCGGCAAGACGCGCCTTGCGCAGGCGGTCGCCAACGAAAGCGATGCCAATTTCATGCTGATCAACGGCCCGGAAATCATGGGCTTGGGCTATGGCGAAAGCGAGAAGCGGCTGCGCGAGGTGTTCGAGGAAGCGGAAAAGGCCGCGCCCTCGATCATCTTCATCGACGAAATCGATTCGATCGCGCCCAAGCGGGAGAATGTCCACGGCGAGACCGAGAAGCGGCTGGTTGCCCAGCTGCTGACCTTGATGGACGGGCTCAATTCGCGCGTGAACGTCGTCGTCATCGTCGCCACCAACCGCCCCGATGCGATCGATGAGGCGCTTCGCCGCCCCGGCCGGTTCGACCGCGAGATCGTCATCGGCGTGCCCGACGAGAAGGGCCGCCGCGAAATCATCGGCATCCACACGCGCGGCATGCCGCTCGGCGAAGGCGTGGATCTCGGAGAACTTGCGCGCACGACCCACGGCTTTGTCGGCGCCGACATTGCCGCGCTCGCCCGTGAGGCCGCGATCGAGACGGTGCGCCGGATCATGCCCGAACTCGATCTCGAGGCGCGCACGATCCCTGCCGACGTGCTCGAAAAGCTCGCGGTCGAACGCGACGACTGCATCGCGGCATTGAAGCGGGTCCAGCCTTCGGCGATGCGTGAGGTGATGGTGCAGATGCCCGACATCGGCTGGGATGACATCGGCGGCGTCGATGAAGCGCAGGAACGGCTCAAGGAAGGCGTCGAACTGCCGCTGAAGCATCCCGAAGCGTTCCACAAGCTCGGCATCCGTCCGGCCAAGGGCTTCCTGCTCTATGGTCCGCCGGGCACCGGCAAGACCCTGCTCGCCAAGGCGGTCGCCAAGGAAGCCGAAGCCAACTTCATCTCGATCAGGTCATCGGACCTGCTGTCCAAATGGCATGGGGGGAGCGAGCAGCAGATTTCGCGGCTGTTCGCCCGCGCCCGCCAGGGCGCGCCCTGCGTGATCTTCATCGACGAGATCGATAGCCTGGTGCCCGCGCGCGGCAGCGGCACCGGCGAGCCGCAGGTGACGGCGCGTGTCGTCAACACGATCCTTGCCGAGATGGACGGAATGGAAGAGCTGCAATCGGTTGTGGTGATCGGTGCGACCAACCGCCCGGCGCTGGTCGATCCGGCGCTGCTGCGGCCCGGCCGCTTCGACGAGCTGGTCTATGTCGGCACGCCCGACGAGAAGGGTCGCGAGCATATCCTCAAGATCCACACCGCGAAGATGCCGCTCGCAAAAGATGTCGATCTGGCGAAGATCGCCGCCGAGACCGACCGCTTCACCGGTGCGGACCTCGAGGACGTCGTGCGCCGCGCGGGCCTTGTCGCGCTGCGGCGGCACGGTGCCAAGGTCAGCAAAGTTGCGGCAACGGACTTTACCGAGGCGCTCGAGGATTCGCGCGCGACCGCCACCGCCGAGATGGAGGAAGAATACAAGAAGATGCGCGGCGAGCTCAAGAAGCGGGCGATGGAGGTCTCGCCGATCGGCTTCCTCGCGCCCGGCATGGTCGAGCCACGGCGCGAGAAGAAGCACGAGTGATGCCTAAACCTCGTCGCACAGCGCGTCGGGCATTTCCTCGCGCAGCCATTCGAGCATCGATTCGCGCATGGCCAGCCGCAACCGGTCGAGCGCGCCGGGATCGCGCGCGCTCATCACCAGGCGCAGCTCGACCGAGCCGACCCGCGCTTCCGCAACGTTGAGCGCGGCGGTGCGGTCATCCCAATCGGGGCACTGCGCGATTTTCGCCATATAGGTCTCGCGAATCGGGCTGAACGCATGGCCCGGCTTGATTGGCAGCACGACCAAGCCGGTGATGCCGGTGGTTACGCGGGTCCAGTTCTCGAAGGTCGTATCAAGGAACTTCGAGGTGGGGACTATCACGCGACGCTCATCGCCTGTGCGGATCACCACATAGCTCATGCGGATATCCTCGACTCTCCCGGTCTGATTATCGATAGTCACGAGGTCACCGATCCGGATCGGCTCGGTGATCGCCATTTGCAGACCCGCGATCAGCGACTTGAGCGCGGGCTGAGCAGCAGCGCCCACCGCCAGTGCGGCAAGACCTGCCGAGGCCATGAGTGTCACCCCGACGCTGCGCACTGCCGGCACGTTGAACAGCATCAGTGCCACGGTGATCACGATGATTACGCCGCCCGCAGAGCGCGACAGGATGGTGACGCGGGTCTGGCGGCTGCGCGCAGCGACCTGGTCGGAACTGAGCTCGGCACGGGTATCTATCGCGGCGGAAATCGCCTGGATCAGCGAATAGAGCATCCAGCCGATCAGCGCCGGAACCACGAACCGCGCAACCGCATCCCAAATTTGCGCGAGAGCTGTGGATGCCTCGGCGGCGATCGACACGGCAACAGCGACCATCGACCAGCGCGCAGGCTGGCACAGGCGGGCGACAATGACATCGTCTCCATCGCCATGAGATAGCCGTGCGACGCGGCGCAGCAGGGCAAACAGCGCAAGGTGCAGCGCCAGCGCAATGGTTACGGAGATTCCTGCGGCGATCCAGGCGTTAACGAGCCTGCCAGACCAGTGAACCAGATCGGCCATCAATGGGCTGCGCCCCAACTATGGCCTGAACCGATATCGATGCCCAAGGGCACGCTTAGCTTTACGGCGGGTTCGGCTGCGCTTGCCATCACCCGCGCAATAACCTCGCTCGCCGCCGCGACGTCGCCCTCGGGCAGTTCGAACACCAGTTCGTCGTGAACCTGCAGCAGCATGCGGGTGTGACCCAGCCCGGCCTCGGTCAGCTCGGGCATCATGCGCGCCATCGCCCGCTTGATGATATCGGCGCTGGTCCCCTGGATCGGCGCATTGATCGCGGCGCGCTCGCTGCCCTGCCGCTCGGCCTGCTGCTTCGAATTGATCCGCGGGAACCACGTCTTGCGCCCGAACAGAGTTTCTGAATAGCCTAGTGCGCGCACTGTCTCGAGAGTTTCGTGGATATAGCGCTGGATGCCGGGGAAGCGCTCGAAATAGCGGTCGATCATCGCCTGAGCCTCGTCCGGCTCAACGCCAAGCCGGGTGCCAAGGCCCCAACGCGAAATGCCATAAAGGATCGCGAAGTTGATGGTCTTGGCGCGCGCGCGGGTATCGCGGTCGACAAGGCCGAAAATCTCGGTGGCAGTGCGCGCGTGGATGTCCTCGCCCGCCGCAAATGCCTCTTTCAGGGTCGGCGCGTCGCACATGTGCGCGGTAAGCCGCAGTTCGATCTGGCTGTAGTCCGCCGCGAGCAGTACGTTACCCGGCTCAGCGACGAAGCATTCGCGGATCTGGCGGCCGATCTCGGTGCGGATCGGAATATTCTGCAGGTTGGGCTCGGTCGATGACAGCCGCCCGGTCTGCGCGCCTACCAGCGAATAGCTGGTGTGGACGCGCCCGGTATCGGGGTTGATCGCCGCCTGCAGCGCCTCGGTATAGGTCGAGCGCAGCTTGGATAGCTGGCGCCAGTTGAGCACCCTGGCGGCCAGGTCCACGCCCTGCGCGGCGAGGCCTTCGAGAATGCCGACATCGGTCGAATAATGGCCGCTCTTGCCCTTCCTTCCGCCCTTGAGCCCCATCTTGTCGAACAGAATGTCGCCAAGCTGCTTCGGGCTGCCGATGGTGAACGGCCCGCCGGCAAGGCCGTGGATTTCAGCTTCGAGAAAGGCCATCTGCTCGGCGAATTCGGACGACAGGTGCGCGAGCCGCTCGCGGTCCACCCGGATGCCGTGCCGCTCCATCTGCGCGACCACCGGGACCAGCGGCCGATCGACCCGTTCGTAGATACGGGTGCCGCCCTCTTCGGGCAGGCGCGGCTTCAGAACGCGGTGCAGGCGCCAGGTTACATCGGCATCTTCGGCGGCATAGGCCGTGGCCTTGTCTAATTGCACCTCGGCAAACGACATCGCCTTCTTGCCCGTGCCGCACACGTCCTTGAAGGCTATGCATTCGTGCCCCAGGTGGCGCAGGGCGAGGTCGTCCATGCCGTGGCCGCCGCCGACGCTTTCGACGCTGCGTCCGGCATCAAGGCAGAAGCTGATGACCATGGTGTCGTCGATGGGCGAGACAGCAATTCCGTGGCGGGCCATGACGTTCAGGTCGTATTTGATGTTCTGGCCGATCTTCAGCACGGCGTCGCTTTCGAGCAGCGGCTTCAGCCGGACAAGCGCTTCGCCAAGCGGCACCTGCTGGGGCTTTTCGGCGAACATGTCCGTGCCGCCGTGGCCAAGCGGGACATAGCACGCCTGGTTGGGTCCAATCGCGAGGCTCACCCCGCAAAGGTCCGCCTGCATGGCGTCGAGCGCGGAGGTCTCGGTGTCGAAGGCGACCGTGCGTGCCGCAAAGGCGCGGGCGATCCAGGCGTCGAGCGCATCGAGCGTGGTGACGCATTCGTAGGCCTCGCGGTCGATCGCGGGCATTTCGGGCAGCGGCTGGCGCGCTGCGCCTTTGGCCGGGCCCGCCGCCATATTGTCCTGCCTGGCGGGATTGAGCTGGGTGTTGCGCTCGGGACTGCCTTTGCCTGCGCCGAGCCGCTTGAGCAGGCTGGTGAAGCCGTGCTTTTCGAGGAAAGCGGCAAGCGGATCGGGCGGGATCGCCGTCAGCCTGAAGGACTCGAGCGCTAAGGGCAGCGCGCAATCCTCGCGCAAAGTCACCAGCACCCGGCTGAGGCGCGCCATGTCGGCGTGCTCCATCAGCCGTTCCTGAAGCTTCGAAGGCTTCATCGCGGGGGCTGCCGCCAGCGCCGTTTCGAGATCGCCATGGTCCTGGATCAACTTGGTCGCGGTCTTCGGGCCGACCCCGTAGACGCCTGGAATGTTGTCAGCCGAATCGCCCATCAGCGCGAGCACGTCGCCAACCTTCTCGGGCGGCACGCCGAATTTTTCCTCGACCTCGGCAATGCCGATGCGCTGGTTCTTCATCGTGTCGAGCATGTCGATGCAGCCGCCTTGCAGTCCGCTGGCAGCCTCGTTGCACTGGCCGACCAGCTGCATCAGGTCCTTGTCCGACGATACGATGGTGACGTCCCATCCCTGCCGAGTCGCTGCGCGGGCATAGGAGGCGATCATGTCGTCCGCCTCGACATCGTCCTCTTCGATCAGCGGTAGCGAAAAGGCGCGAGTTGCATCGCGGATCAGCGGAAACTGGGGGACCAGATCCTCGGGCGCCGGCGGGCGGTTGGCCTTGTATTTGTCATAGATTTCATTGCGGAACGAGGTCCCCGCCTTGTCGAGAATCACGGCAAGATGGGTTGGCCCATCCGCCTTGTTGAGGTCTTCCGCAAGTTTCCAGAGCATGGTCGTATAGCCGTAGACCGCGCCGACAGGCGTGCCTTCGGGGTCGGTGAGCGGCGGCAGGCGATGGTAGGCGCGGAAGATATAGGCCGAACCGTCGATGAGATAGAGATGCTGTTTTGGCTCCATCGGCGTTCGTTTAAAGCATCGTGCGAAAAAAGCATGCCCTGAGCTTGTCGAAAGGTGGGAACCGGTTTTTCGCGAATAGCGTTGCGACCACGAATAATCAGAGTGGGCATGGCGATTCGGGTTTCACGCTCCCCGCTCTGGTAGCTGATAGGCCAAGCATCAGCCTTCGATATGCCGGATATCGAAGGCCACAACAATGACACAATTGCGCCGTATTCGCGTATTTCAGCATAACGAAATCGCGCCAGATGCGACAAGCGCTTGCATAGGTGCGACAAGACGACTAATTGACGCGGCGGAGCCTGTCGTTTGCGGCGGGCTTCCGGTGCGGCATGCGCCGCGCCTGGTCCACTTGCTGTTCAAGGATTACCATAAGATGCGCAAGATCGTTTTCGCTGCTGCCGCCACCATTGGCGCCCTTTCGCTCGCGGCTTGCTCGGAAGCCACCAAGGATTCCGCCGAGCAGACGGCTGAAGCCGCCGCTGACGACGCCGCTGCTGCTGCCGGTGAAGCCGCCGAAGGCGCTACCGACGCTGCTACCGACGCTGCTACCGACGCCGGCGACGCTGCCGAAGGCGCTGCTGCTGCTGCCTCAGGTGCCGCCGAAGGCGCTGCTGACGCTGCCGCTTCTGCGGAGAAGGCTGCCGAGTAATCGGTTACCTCATTACAGGATTGGGCGCGGGACCGTTTCGGTTCTCGCGCCCTTTTCTTGCCCAGTGCCCAGGTGCGACCTGTTCCACAGCTACGGCCAGTTGGTTGCTTGCAGGCTGGTGGCGAGGTGCCTATCCTGAGGGCATCACCTGGTCCGAACGGTGGACCTGGGTCCGTATATTGCCCTGCTGGCCCACCCAAGTGTTCAAGGATATCGCACTGATGCGCAAATTCGTTCTCGTCGCCACCGCTGCTCTGGGTGCCTTGGCTCTTTCGTCATGCTCGAATGCCGATAGCGGAGATTCGACCGGCGAAACCGAGGCGATGGCCGACGAAGCTATTGTCGAGACCGAGACGATGGCCGAAGATTCTGGCGCCGCGGCTGACGCTGCCGCCGATGCGGAAGACGAGGCCGAAGCCGGAGAAGTCGAGCAGACCGCAAACGATACCGCCGACGCTGCAGCCGCAGCTGCCGCCGATGCGGAAGCCGCGCTTCAGGCCGAATAGGCCGTTTCCCGACTCACCTGTTAGTGGGCGCCTCGAATTCATCAAGGCTGTTCGCGATCAGCGCAGGTCGGTCCTGCGCGGCGTGGCCGCGCCGCTTGCATATCCATCGTAGATCGCGCGAGCGAGCTGGGCGATGCGCGTCTCGCGATTGAGCCGCGTGCCTTGCCCTGTGACATAGATCGCAACAGCGAACGCCCGACCATCTGGCGCCCACACAATGCCGATGTCGCTGCTGGTGTTATATAGCGAGCCGGTCTTGTGCGCGACCATCGCATTTTCTGGTAGCAGCGCCGGGATGCGCCTCGTGCCGGTCTTGCAGCGTTCCATCGCACTCAGGATTACGTCCCGGTGCCGAGGTTGCAGCCACTTGCCGCGATAGAGCCCGCTCAACAGCTGCACCATGGCGATCGGCGTTGCGCTGTCGCGATAATCGATGACTGCTGCCGGATCGATGTCGCCATCGTCGCGCACCAGTGTTGCAATGTCGCGGTCGATCCTGAAATCGGAAACCCCGGCGCGGCGCGCCCAGTTATTCACCGCCTGGGGTCCACCGACCGCTGCCAGCAGCGCGTCGGTCGCAGAATTGTTACTACGCGAGATCATCATTTCTATGAGATCGATCGCCTGTATCGAGGCGCCAGCCTGAACGGGGGCGACCGCGCTGGACTTCGCGGCCGAGCGGACCGGCACCATCAACGGAAACTGGCTCGTCAAGCTCCAGCGCCGCTGCTCGACCCCCTCGAGGAAGGTGGCGGCAATGGCGATCTTGCTGGTGCTTGCCATGGGAAAACGCTGAGCGCCAAGAACATCGATGGTGTGGCCGGTTGAAAGGTCCATCGCGGCAACGCCGATCCGGCCTCGCGAGGAATCGGCCAAGGCGGCGATCTGCGCCTCGAAGCTCGACTGATAAACCTGGGGGCCGCGCCCCTGGTTGCCGAGCGCCTTGTCGAACGCACTTTCCAGTGAGGTGAGATCATCGGCATGTGCAACGACCGGGGAGGTGAGAACGGCGGCGCCTAACGCCAATGCCGCTCCGAATCGGGCTAACCTCTGTTTGATGCTCAACCTAGCCATGCTGTCCGATATAACCCCCAGACACTGCATTTTCCCTTAATGCGGCTGGGGTCCGATACCCAACAGTCGCCGCGACGAAACGAGTCTGATCTGCGATAACTCGATGGTTTTAGCGCAAAAGCAAGAGCTGCGCGCCTACCAAAATACAAAGGGCCGGGAGAATCGCTTCTCCCGGCCCCAGCTTGTCGGTTTCGAGACGACTTGGCTTAGAAGCCCATGCCGCCGCCCATGCCGCTCATGTCAGGCATCGCCATGGCGGGCTTGTCGTCCGGCTTCTCGGCGATCGCAGCCTCGGTGGTGATCAGCAGGCCAGCCACCGAAGCGGCATCCTGCAGCGCGGTGCGAACCACCTTGGTTGGGTCGATGACGCCGGCGGCTACGAGGTCTTCGTAGACATCGGTCGAGGCATTGAAGCCCATCTTCTCGTCGTTGCCGTCGATCAGCTTGCCCGCGACGACAGCACCGTCGAAGCCGGCGTTCTCGGCGATCTGGCGGATCGGCGATTGCAGCGCGCGGCGAACGATATCGATGCCGCGGGTCTGGTCCTCGTTGAAACCGGCCATGCCATCAAGCGCCTTGGTGGCATAGAGCAGGGCAGTGCCGCCGCCCGGAACGATGCCTTCCTCGACCGCGGCGCGGGTGGCATGAAGTGCGTCGTCGACGCGATCCTTGCGCTCCTTCACCTCGACCTCGGTTGCACCTCCAACCTTGATGACGGCAACACCGCCAGCAAGCTTGGCAAGGCGCTCCTGGAGCTTTTCCTTGTCGTAGTCGGACGAGGTCGTCTCGATCTGGGCGCGGATCTGCTCGACCCGGGCCTTGATGTCGTCACCCGCACCGGCACCATCGACGATCGTGGTGTTGTCCTTGTCGATCGAGATCTTCTTGGCTTCGCCGAGCATTGCAAGCGACACGTTTTCGAGCTTGATGCCGAGATCCTCGGAGATCATTTCGCCTGCGGTCAGGATCGAGATGTCCTGCAGCATCGCCTTGCGGCGATCGCCGAAACCGGGGGCCTTGACTGCCGCGACCTTGAGGCCGCCGCGCAGCTTGTTGACCACCAGCGTGGCGAGAGCCTCCCCTTCGATATCTTCGGCGATGATGAGCAGCGGACGGCCCGACTGCACCACAGCTTCGAGAATCGGCAGCATCGGCTGCAGGTTCGAAAGCTTCTTCTCGTGGATCAGGATGTAGGGATTTTCCAGCTCGACCGTCATCTTGTCGGGATTGGTGACGAAGTAGGGCGAGAGGTAGCCACGGTCGAACTGCATGCCTTCGACGACATCGAGCTCGAATTCGAGACCCTTGGCCTCCTCGACGGTGATGACGCCTTCCTTGCCAACCTTGTCCATGGCTTCGGCGATCTTCTCGCCGACTTCACGGTCGCCATTGGCCGAGATGATGCCGACCTGAGCGATTTCCTGCGAGCCTGCGACCGGCTTGGAACGCGATTGGAGGTCTTCGACCACCCTGATGACGGCGAGGTCGATGCCGCGCTTGAGGTCCATCGGGTTCATGCCGGCGGAAACCGACTTCATGCCTTCCTGCACGATCGACTGGGCCAGCACCGTGGCGGTGGTGGTGCCGTCACCCGCGATATCGTTGGTCTTGCTGGCGACTTCGCGCAGCATCTGTGCGCCCATGTTCTCGAACTTGCCCTTGAGTTCGATTTCCTTGGCGACGGTGACGCCGTCCTTGGTGATGCGCGGAGCGCCGAAGCTCTTCTCGATCACGACGTTGCGGCCCTTGGGGCCGAGCGTGACCTTCACGGCGTTGGCGAGAATGTTGACGCCATTGAGGATTTCCTCGCGAGCGTCACGGCCAAACCTTACGTCCTTGGCTGCCATTTTTGATTACCTTCTTGATTGGGTTGGATAGATGGGAAGCGGGAGCGTTCTCAGCCGATAATGCCGAGAATGTCGCTTTCCTTCATGATCAACAGCTCTTCGCCATCGACGGTCACTTCGGTGCCGGACCACTTGCCAAACAGCACGCGATCACCTGCCTTGACGTCGAGCGCAATGCGGTCGCCGTCATCGTCGCGAAGGCCTTCGCCAACAGATACGATCTCGCCCTCTGCGGGCTTTTCCTTGGCGCTGTCAGGAATGATGATGCCGCCGGCCGTTTTTTCTTCGGCCTCGACGCGGCGCACGAGAACACGGTCGTGCAACGGACGAAAACTCATGGGGGTACTCCTCCTCCAAATCCAATGGGTCGTTTTGGCACTCTCGCAGCGGGAGTGCCAGCGGGCGCGCATATGGGTTGGACCTTGGCTTGCGTCAAGCGATTCGGGGTGAAAAAACTAAGAGTCTGCTTCGAAAACCGCCATTGGCGGAAATTCGGATCAGCAACTAATCCTCCACCGGAGCGGGAAGCAGACCGTTGGTCTCACGCAGGCGCCAGCGCCACACCAGCGCGCTCGCCACGACAACCAGTCCAGCGGCGAGTCCGATCCACACGCCAAGACCGCCAAGCGGGCTGAAAAACCCAAGTCCAGCCGCCATGACGAAGCCGATCAGCCAGTAACCGCCGATCGCGATCACCATCGGCGCACGGGTGTCGCGCAACCCGCGCAGCAGGCCCGAGGCGACCGCCTGGGTGCCGTCGAAGATCTGGAATGCGGCTGCCACAAACAGGTATTGCGTGCCGATCGCCATCAACCTCGCATTCGCCGGGTTTGCCGCATCGATGTAGATCGACAGGAACAGCGAGGGCAGTGCGAGCAGGGTGAGCCCTGCCACGGTCATGAAGCCAAATGCCATCACAAGTGCGGCGCGGCCTGCTCGGTCAATTCCGAGATGGTCGCCGGAACCATAGTAATAGCCGACCCGGATCGTCGCCGCCTGCGATACGCCATAGGCCACCTGGAAAGTGAACGAGGAAATCTGCAGCGCGACAGAATGGGCGGCGAGCTCGGCCGCACCGATCCGGCCCATCAGGAATGCAGCTCCGGCGAACAGCCCGGCCTCTGCCATCAGCGTCAAGCCGATCGGCATACCAATCCGCATCATCTCGCGCAGTCGTTGCCATTCTGGCCGCCACCACCTGCCGAACAGGTGAAAGCGGCGCATCCTGCGGTTTGTCTGGATCGCCGCGACATAGGCGAGCAGCGTGACAATCGACGTGATCACGCTCGCCAGCGCCGAGCCCAGTAGGCCGAGTTCGGGCGCGCCCAGATTGCCGAACACGAAGGCATAATTGCCGAGGGCGTTAACGCCGATCGCAAGCCCGGTGATGAATGTCGCAAAGATCGGACGTCCCATGACCGACACGAAGATGCGGAGCGCCATCGTCAGTTGAGTCGGAATCATGCTCAGCGAGATCAGCGCGAGGAAGCTGGCAGCATGCGGCGCGATCTGCGGATCCTGCCCGGTGAGCCGGTAGAACGGCCCGCCCAGCGCGGCGAGCCCCATGCCGACCGTTCCGCCGGCCACTGCCAGCCACATCGCCATCCGCATCGAGCGGCGCACTTCGCGCACCGGATTGGCGCGCCTGCCCAGTTGCGCCGCGACGAAGGGCGATACCGCGCTCACCACGCCGGCGAGGCCATAGTTAACCAGCCAGAAATACGAGATGCCTAAGGTCGCTGCGGCGAGCGACACCTGCCCCAGTTGCGCGACGAACATCACGTCGATCGCATGGACCAGCATCTGCAGCACGTTTGCGAGCGCCAACGGCCCGGCAAGCCGTGCATTGGCCGCCAGCTCGCCGCGCATCGTTGCTGGTTTGGCAGGCGCGCTCATGCCCTGCCCATAGGCGGCGGCGCGCTCACGCGATAGGGCCACCGAGCGACACCGCGTTGACAGATAGCACCGCGATTGTGCGAAGCCGGGACAGCGCCGTGCTTAACGACGGGCCGGTAACGACTTAGCCGGGATTATCCGG
>CAMDQY010000073.1 GCA_945906005.1 Novosphingobium sp. Chol11
CTGTCCCAGTCCAAGCCGAGTTCGGCAAGCACCAATTCGGTATGTTCGCCAACCTGAGGCGCGCCGCTGCTGTCAGGGACGTGGTGGTCGAACTGCACCGGCCCGCGCACGACCCTGATCGTCTTGCCCGAAGCCGTCTGCACTTCCACGGTGAGATTGTTGGCGATCGCCTGCGGATCATTGACCAGATCGAGCGTGGACCGGAATTCCGCCCATGGCCCCTTCATGCTCTTGAGATGCTCGCGCCAATAGGTGCCGGGGCGGCTGGCGAACGCCTGCTCGATCAGCGCGCCCGCCGCCTCTGTATTCGCCAGCAGAGCCTCTGCGTTGGCAAAGCGCGGATCGTCCGCGACTTCGGGAATGCCGAGATGCGTGAATGTGTCTCGGATCAGCGGACCAGGCTGGAGCATGAACATGCCGATCACAACCCCGTCGCTGCATTCGAAATTGCCGATGAACGGATTGACCGGGACCGGGCCAAGCCGGGGATCGCGCGCTCGCGGCGCAAAGCCGGTTTGCAACGCGGTGTTCGTGTAGATGCCTGTTACCCAGGCCGCGGTGCCCATCAGCGAGACATCGACAACCGGCACCTCCTTGCCGCGCTCGCGCGCCAGCAGCGCCGCCGAAATGCCGCCGGCAAGGTTCATAGCGCCGACCGAATCGCCGAACCCGCCGATCGTGAACGCCAGCGGCGGTTTGCTGCTTTCGGGCGTGATCGCGTGGGCGACGCCTCCATGCAGCCAGTAGACGGTGCCGTCATAGCCGCCCCGGTTTCGCTCTTCGCCCTTGCTGCCGAAGGCGCTGCCGCGCGCATAGACGATGCGGGGATTGACCTTGCGCAAGTCCTCCACCTCGATCTTCAACTTTTCGCGGGTGGGCGGCAGCAGGTTGGTGAGGAACACGTCGGCGGAGCGCACCAGCTCCACCAGCACCGCGTAGCCTTCGGGGCTCTCGATATCGATGCCGACGCTGCGCTTGCCGCGATTGGCGTGCTGGACCATCGGGTTTGCCTCGGCCTCGATTACCACTTCGCCGATGGTCATCATGCCGCGCGCGCCGTCTCCGCGCGCGGGATGCTCGATCTTGATGACGTCCGCGCCCCATTCGGCGAGGATCGCACCCGCAGCAGGCACGAGCACATATTGTGCCACCTCGATTACCCGGATCCCTTCCAGAACACCGCTCATGCCAATTTGTCTCCCATGCGCTCGGTTCGTTGCGCTATTTCTGCCAATCGAGCCCCATTTCCTCGTAGATATCGCGCGATTTCTCGTCCCAGCCTTCCTCGACCCGGACGTGCAGGAACAGGTGGACCTTCTGGCCGAGCAGTTCGCCGAGTTCCGTGCGCGCCGCCTCGCCGATGGCCTTGATCCGCGTGCCCTGCTTGCCGAGCACGATCGCCTTCTGGCTGTCGCGCGCGACCACGATCTGCTGGCGCACCTCGAGCGAGCCATCCTTGCGCTGGGTATAGGCCTCGGGCCGCACCGCGCAATCATAGGGAAGCTCGTCGTGGAGCTGGCGATAGAGCTGTTCGCGGGTGATTTCGCAGGCGAGCAGCCGCTCGCTGGCGTCCGATACCTGGTCCTCGGGATAGAGCCAAGGGCGTTCGGGCATCAGCCCGGCGAGATGCGCCTTCAGTTCGGCAATGCCGTCGCCGGTCAGCGCCGACACGAAGAACACTTCGGAAAACTCCACCTTTTCCGTAAGCTCGCGGGCCAGATCGAGCAGCTTCTCCTTGGGCGAGGCGTCGACCTTGTTCAGCACCAGAATGCGCCGCTCGGGCCGGTCCTTCAGGGCTTCGAGCAGCGGCTCGAGTTCGTGCCGCCGTTTCTTGATGGGATCGACCAGCAAAACGATTGCATCTGCCTGCTGCGCGCCTTCCCATGCGGCAGCGACCATCGCCCGGTCGAGCCTGCGCCTTGGCGCGAAGATGCCCGGCGTATCGGCAAGCACGATCTGCACATCGCCGGCGAGCGCGATGCCGAGCAGGCGCGCGCGGGTGGTCTGCGCCTTGGCCGAGACGATCGCGACCTTCTGGCCGACCATGGCATTGACCAGCGTGGACTTGCCCGCGTTCGGCGCGCCGATCACCGCTACGAGGCCGCATCCCTCAGCCACGATCCATTAAACCCGTTTGCCCTGAGCTCGTCGAAGGGCTGCTCTTTTTCTTGGCCAACGTAGAAATTCGAGCCCAGTCGCCCCGGATCAGCGCGAGCTTCTTGGCTTGCGACCACCCCTTGATCCGCTTTTTTGCCACTTTCGCCTCTTCTCGGGTCACGAATTCCTCACTCCATACCAATTCAACTGGAGCGTGATCGCGCGCGAAACCGGGAAATGTTCCGCTCTTATGCTGCGCAAAGCGCCGCTCGAGATCGTCCGTGTGACCCACGTAAAAATAGCCTCCTCGGCAATGCAACATGTAAGCCCAGAACGCCATTTGGACCGGCTAGAACAAGGACAGTCCTTCGACAAGCTCAGGAGCACGGGGAATGGGGGGCAGGCGGCGCATTGGCGCGGCAACGATGCATTTCATGCAAATTTCCTCAGGAATTCTTCTGCGGCGAGGGTTTCGGCATCCTGCTTGCTGCTGGAGGTCGCTTCGGCCTCGCCGATGCCGTTGACCTCGACCCTAACCGTAAAGCGCAGGTTGTGGTCAGGCCCGGAGCGCTCGACCAGCGAATATTCGGGCATCCGCCGCTTGTTTCCCACGGTCCATTCCTGAAGCGCGGACTTGGGATGCTTATGCTTGCCCACCTTGCCATCGACCTCTTCGAGCCACAGCGAGCGCACCATCGCGCGAGCCTGGTCGAAGCCGTGATCAACGAAGCAGGCTCCGATCAGGGCCTCCATGACGTCGCCAAGGATGTTGTCGCTATCCTGCCCGCCATCGTCGCGAGCCTGCTTGCCCAGCAGCATCTGCGGGCCAAGCTCGATCGAGCGGGCGACGCGCGCGCAGGTCGCGCGGCTAACGAGGGCGTTGAGCCGCTGCGAGAGCTTGCCTTCGGCTTCGCCGGTGGCAGTAAACAGCCATTCGGCGATCGACAGCCCCAGCACCCGGTCGCCCAGGAATTCGAGCCGCTCGTAATTGCGCTCGTGGCCTGTGCTGCCGTGGGTCAGGGCTTCGAGCCACAGCTTTTCGTCACCCGGATCGCGCCCGGCATGCTCGGTGATGAAGGCACGGGCGCTGTCGGGAAGCTCGCTGTGTCCCTTTGTCATAATCAGAACGTCCCGCCGATCCGGTTCCAGCGCGCGGCGGTGAACCAGGTCCAGGGTTTGATCCACTCGGCACCGCCATCGGTGGAGAACATCATTATGCTCGCCTTGCCGACGAGATTGGCCTGCGGAACGATGCCGATCCCCTGTCCGGGCACGGCGGGAAAGCGGCTGTCGAGCGAGTTGTCGCGGTTGTCGCCCATCATGAACAACATGCCCTCGGGTACGACGACCACCTCGGTGTCGTCCTGCGGGGTTATGCCGATGTCGAGCACCTCGTAGCTGCGCCCGCCGGGCAACGTTTCGCGATACTGCGGATAGCGGCAGACCGGTGTGCCATCGGCAAGCCTGGCTTCGAAGTGCGGGAAAAAGCAGTGCGTATTAGGCGAGATCGGGACGACGAAATCGGCGATTCGCTTCTTGGGAACAGCCTCGCCGTTGAGGAACAACTGGCCGCCGCGCATCTGCACCTGATCGCCGGGAAGGCCGATTACCCGCTTGATATAGTCGATGTCGTTGTGCGGCGGAGCCTTGAAAATCACCACTTCGCCGCGTTCAGGCTGGCTGGCGAGGATCCTGCCGGGAATGAGCGGCACGCTGAACGGCAGCGAGTAGCGCGAGTAACCGAACGACCACTTGGAAGCGAGCAGATAGTCGCCGTTGACCAAGCGCGGCAGCATCGATTCGCTGGGGATGTTGAACGGCGAGAACACGAAACTGCGGAAAATTACGACGATGAGCGCAAGCTTGAGCAGGAAAACGACGAAACTTTCCTGCTTTTCTTCGGGCTTCGCATCCGGTTGGACGGCGATTGGTTGAGGTGTTTCGGTCATTGCCGCAAGTCCATGTTAGTCGCAGGTGCGCGCGTCAAGAACATTGGCGTTTGGCGGAGTGCATGCTGGAATGGACGATGGCGCGATGCTAGGCGCATGCCACTCTCGCACGGAAAGACAGGCAATGGCGGACAGGCAAGCAGCGGATAGGTCATGGAGCACTCTGAATGCGCTCGAGCACCCGCGCCTCTCCGATCTGTTCGCGGCCGATCCGGAGCGGCTCGCCAAGCTGAGCACGCGGCTCGAACTCGGCGAGGGCGGGGTGTTGTTCGACTGGTCGAAAACCCACCTCGACGACCCGCATCTCGACGAGTTCGAGGCTTTGGCCGAGGCGATGGACTTTGCCGGAGCGCGCGCGGCCCTGCTGGGCGGCGGCGTGGTCAACGTGTCCGAAGGTCGGGCTGCCGAACATACCGCGCAGCGCGGCACGGGCAGCGAGGAGGCGGTGGCGCTTGCGCAGGTCCTTCATGCCCGCATGGCCGGACTGGTCGATGCGATCCACAAGGGCGTATTCGGCGAGATCAGGCACCTGATCCACATCGGCATCGGCGGCTCCGCGTTAGGCCCCGCCTTGGCGGTCGGCGCGCTGGCGAGGCCCAATGGAAGCCTCGGGGGTGCCATGGTCGATGTCCATGTCGTCTCCAACATCGACGGTTGCGCTCTCGAAGCGGCCTTTGCCGGGTGCGATCCGCAAGCGACCATGCTGGCCGTAGCATCCAAGACCTTCACCACG
Source organism: Novosphingobium sp. Chol11 (assembly GCA_945906005.1). GTDB lineage: Bacteria > Pseudomonadota > Alphaproteobacteria > Sphingomonadales > Sphingomonadaceae > Novosphingobium. The sequence continues at coordinate 4,780 of CAMDQY010000073.1, forward strand.
ATCGAGACCATGACCAACGCGGCAAGCGCGCTGGCATGGCTGGAGAGCGCGGGCGTCGCCGATCCGTTCGGCCGCGTCGTTGCGCTGACCGCCTCGCCGGAAAAGGCAGTCGAATGGGGCGTGGATGAAACGCGCGTGCTGCCTTTCCCGGAAAGCGTGGGCGGGCGCTATTCGCTGTGGTCGTCGATCGGTTTTCCGGTTGCGCTTGCGCTGGGCTGGCCGGACTTTGCCGAAATGCTCGGAGGTGCAGCGACGATGGATCGCCATTTTGCCACCGCCGAAGGGCGCGACAACCTGCCGCTGCGTGCCGCCTTTGCCGATCTTCTCTATTCGCGGCTGCGCCATTGCCAAACTCGCGCGGTGTTCGCCTATGACGAACGCCTGACGCTGCTCCCGTCTTACCTCCAGCAGCTTGAAATGGAATCGAACGGCAAGTCGGCAACTCTAAGTGGCAATCCGGTCGACGGCCCGACCGCGCCGGTCACCTGGGGCGGGGTGGGCACCGATGCACAGCACGCGGTGTTCCAACTGCTCCATCAGGGAACCAGTCTTGTGCCGGTTGAATTCGTAGCGGCGGTCGTGCCGGGCGACGATCTCGACGAAGCGCATCACCGGATATTGCTGGCAAACTGCTTCGCGCAGGGCGCAGCACTGATGCAGGGGCGTTGCAGTGACGATGCAGCGCGCACCTATCCGGGCGACCGACCTTCGGAAACGGTGCTCATCGACGAGCTTTCCCCGGCCAGTTTCGGTGCGCTGATCGCCTTTTACGAGCATCGCACCTTCGCCAACGCGGTGCTGATGGGAATCAACCCGTTCGATCAGTTCGGCGTCGAGCTTGGCAAGCAGATTGCCGGTCAGATGGAGCAGGGTGGCGCGATATTCGACCCTTCGACGCAGGCGTTGTTGTTGGCCGCGGGGATAGGCTCTTAGGTTCTATATCCAGCTAGCCGGCTCAATCTAATGGTGCCTTGATTACACTTTGATCAACCAGGAGGCGCGTTTGTGATCAAGGTAGTCAGGCGGCATATCGCTGTTGCGCAACGGAATCTCGAACCACTCAGTCGCGCGGATATGTCTCAACATCAAGCCAATGGCGCTTTTGCTGGGATGAGCCACCACTCCGGCATTGCTCGCTGTGCGGATATCATCGAATTCTTCCCAATACAGCTTCACTACGGGTTCCTGCGATGACGACACCTGAGTGTCGAGCAGGATGTGATATTTCGCCATCGATTTGATCAGTTCCAATGAATAGCCCCTAGTTCTCTAGACGCCTTCCGCTTTCAAAATCTGCTGCCGTTCGAACTCTACGGGTGACAGCATCCCGTTCCTGACGTGCTTGCGCACCGGGTTGTAGAACATTTCGATGTAATCGAACACATCCTGCCGGGCCTCCTCGCGCGTTTTGTAGGTGCGGCGCCGGATGCGCTCACGCTTGAGCGACGAGAAGAAGCTCTCGGCGACGGCGTTATCATGGCAGTTGCCGCGTCGGCTCATCGAGTGCTCAAGATTGTGAGCTCGAATGAAGGCTGCCCAGTCCAAGCTGGTGAACTGCGAGCCCTGGTCCGAGTGGATCAATACCCGTTGCTTCGGTTTGCGCCGCCATACCGCCATGTGCAGCGCCTGCAGCACCACATCGCTGGTCTGCCGGCTCTGCATCGACCAGCCTACCACGCGGCGGGAATAGAGGTCGATCACGGCAGCCAGATAGGCAAAGCCTTCCTGGGTGCGAATGTAGGTGATGTCTGTCACCCAGGCCCGGTCTGGTGCAGCGACGTCAAACTGGCGATCCAGAGTGTTGTCGACCGCCAGGGACGGTCTGCCGCCATAGCTGCCGGGACGGCGCTTATAGCCGATCTGCGCCCTGATGCCCGCCAGCATGGTCAATCGGGCAACGCGGTTAGGGCAGCAGGTCTCGCCGTGATCCAGCAGGTCATCGTGCAGCTTGCGGTAGCCACAGACCTTGCCGCTGTCGTTCCAGGCCCGCCGGATCAACTCTGTCTGCCGAGCATCTTCCCGAGCCCGCTGGCTCAACGGGCTCTTCTGCCAGGCATAGAAACCGCTGGGCTGGATGCGCAGGCACCGACACATCGACCGAACCCGGAACTGGTCACGATGCTGAGCAACAAACGCGTATCTCACTTTGCATCCCTGGCGAAATACGCGGTGGCTTTTTTTAATATGTCGCGCTCCTCGGTCACCCGGGCCAGTTCGCGCTTCAACTGTCGGATCTCGGCATCCTTGCCAGCATCACCTGAAACCACCTTCGCGAAAGGCCGCTTCCAAGCATACAGAGAGTGCGGGCTGACGCCGAGCCGCTGCGAAACCTCCGCTACCGGATAACCGCGCTCGGTGATCTGGGCCACCGCATCACGCTTGAAATCATCACTGAAATTAGGCTTCCCCATCATCGTCTCCTGTCCTCAAATTTAGGAAAGAAGCCGTCCACAAATCTAGGGGCTATTCAAAGCGTAATGCCACTGATCGTGCTTTGCGAATTCCGTGCGAATCTCTTCATCAGTGAGGCCGCCGGGTTTACGTGGAAGTGGCCACACCGGGTCCGCTGAAAGTGGGGTTACCAAAGCCACTGCGGGAGTGTGTAAATGTCGCTTGGACGGTGGATCCACCCTTTGAACTTGATACCCGAATCTGCGCAATGACTTCTTGAGATAGCGGTTAATTATAGCGCTCCTATGAGTTGCTCGAAGCAAAATAGTCTATTTGACGGCAAGGCCCAAGACCTCCAGACCCTAGCGCAACAGACAACTTCCGACAACGGCTGTCAGCTGTCACGGTCCGTATCGAGCCACACAATCCGCAAGAAGAGCAAACTTTGCTATCCTGCGCGAGCTTGGCAAAAGCGTTTGGCAAGGCACGGCGCGAGGCCCCATATGGCGCGCGCCAACCTGGAGAACGCCATGCCCGAGTATGATTACGACCTTTTCACCATCGGCGCGGGATCAGGCGGGGTGCGCGCCAGCCGGGTCGCGGCTGCCCATGGTGCGAAGGTTGCCGTGGCGGAGGAACACCGGGTCGGCGGAACCTGCGTGATCCGTGGCTGCGTGCCCAAGAAGATGCTCGTCTATGGAGCGCGCTTTGCCGAGGACCTCGAGGACGCAAAGCAGTTCGGCTGGCACATCGAGGGCGCGACGTTCGACTGGATTGCGCTGCGCGATACCGTTCTTGCGGATGTCGATCGCCTCAACGGCATCTACACCAACACGCTCGAAAACCATGATGTCGAGATATTCCACGAGCGCGCCACGCTCACCGGCCCGCACGATCTGCAACTCGCGAGTGGACGGTCCGTCACCGCAAAACACATTCTCATCGCCACCGGCGCGCGCCCGCATATCCCGCAGTTCGAAGGCTGCGAGCACGGCATCACCTCGAACGAGGCGTTTCATCTCGATTCCTTGCCGAGCCGCGTGCTGATCGCAGGCGCTGGTTACATCGCAAACGAGTTTGCGGGGATATTCCACCAGTTCGGCTGCGAAGTGACGATCCTCAACCGATCCGACCAGCTTCTGCGCACCTACGATCATTCGCTGCGCGACCGGCTGTTGCAGATCTCCGTCACCAAGGGGATCAGGTTCCAGTTCCATTCGACCTTCGAGAAGATCGTCAGGCAGGAAGATGGGACTTTGCTGGTCCACACCACCGGGAACAGGCCAGCCGAATATGATTGCGTGATGTTCGCCACCGGCCGCGTCCCCAATGTCGAGGGGCTGGGGCTTGAAGCCGCCGGGGTCGAGCTCGACGAGAAGGGCGCAATCCGGGTCGACGACGATTCCAGAACCAATGTCGAGCACATCCATGCGGTGGGCGACGTGACCGATCGGGTGCCGCTTACCCCTGTCGCGATCCGCGAGGGTCAGGCCTACGCCGATACAGTGTTCGGCAACAAACCCACGCGGGTGAACTACGATTGCATCCCTTCGGCGGTGTTCAGCCACCCGCCGCTCGCGGGAGTCGGCATGACCGAGAGCGAGGCGCGCAACCGGCTGGGCGAGATCAGCGTCTACGAAAGCGATTTCCGGCCGATGAAGAACGTCGTTGCCGGACGCGGTGAGCGCAGCCTCTACAAGATGATTTGCGACGCCGATACCGGGCGGATCGTTGGGCTGCACATGATTGGCCCCGAAGCGCCCGAGATAATGCAGGCAGCTGCCATCGCCGTGAAGGCCGGCCTTACCAAGGACGATTTTGACGCAACGGTCGCCATTCACCCGACAATGTCCGAGGAACTGGTGCTGATGCGCTAAACCGCGCGTCAGCCGCGCTCGCGGTAATGCTCGGCCAGCCAGGTCAGTGCCACGCCCTCGATCGCCGAGACGAACGCGAACGGGCTGTCGATCATCGGAAAGTGGCTGGTTCCCGGAATGGTGAAGGAGGTGACCTTGCCCTCGTTCATCGCGGTGACGGTTGGGCCTGCGCTCGGATCGGTGAGGTGGCTGCGTTCGCCATATAGCGCGGCGGCGCGGCAAGGCAGGTCCTTGAGCGCTCCGGTCAGTTCAAAAGCGAGGTCGATCACCTGCTGTGTCTGACCCGGATCGAACTTGCTTGCCCAGCCGCCTTCAACCTCGCGGAAGGAGTGGCGGGCGATATGGCGCAGCACGAACTCGTTGCCGATCTCGATCATCGGCTGCGGCGAAAGCCGAAACCGCGCGACGGCATCCTCGAGCTGTTCATAGACCTTGGGAGCGCGGCGCGGCGGCGGCGGGGCACTCGGGTCGAGTGAGCGGAAGTGCGGGATCGCGTGGTCGCTCTCGAGTTCGGCATAGCGCAGCCCGTCGACGCCGATCACACCCAGCCATTCCTCGCCATGAGCCTGTGCTGCGCGCACGACGCATTGCGACCCGGCACTGTGGCCTACGACGACAGGCGGTACGGGGCCGTCAAGCAATCCGGAATCCGCCAGCACGCCCGCGATCTCGGCCACGACAAGTTGTTTCGAATAGGCTTCGCGCCGACCCGAATCCCCGCAACCGGCAAGGTCGATGGAAACGACCCGGAATCGATCGGCGAACAGCGGCGCGACATGGTCGTACCAGTGGGCATGACCGCCCGATGCGCCCACGAACATCAGGCCGGGCAGCGCCGGATCGCCCCACGACAGGTAATGGATCTGGCAACCCTCCACCTCGACCGAGCGAGATGCGCCCGGCGTGGCAATCGCGCGCTCGAACCACTCGGGCACCTGTGTTTCGGGCTGTGTCATGACAGGCGTTCTCTCCCTGGGAATGCAACTGCAAACGCGCATTCCCGCGATTGTTTCAGCTTTTTGTGCATTTGCGATATGATCTTGCCGCATTTGCACAGTGTAGTAGCGTTGGCGGTCGCCCTAGCCTATTGACGCTGGCCATCCAACCTGCCTTAGGCATCTGCAAAACCGGGTTAGAGTTTAAGGACACCGCCGCATGTCAGCCAATATCACCGAGATGGAAAAGCGCCGCGAAGCTGCGCGGATGGGCGGCGGACAGAGGCGTATCGATGCGCAGCATGCCAAGGGCAAGCTTACCGCGCGCGAACGGCTCGACGTGCTGCTCGACGATGCCAGCTTCGAGGAAGTCGACACTTACGTCGAGCATCTCTGCACCGATTTCGGCATGGAGCTGGAAGAGAAGATTCCGGGCGACGGCGTGGTCGTCGGCTCGGGAACGATCAACGGCCGGCTCGTCTATGTCTATTCGCAGGATTTCACCGTGTTCGGCGGCGCGGTGTCCAAGACCCACGCGATGAAGATCTGCAAGATCATGGACATGGCGATGAAGGTCGGCGCGCCGGTGATCGGCATCAACGATTCGGGCGGCGCGCGGATCCAGGAAGGCGTCGATGCGCTTGGCGGTTATGCCGAGATTTTCCAGCGAAACGTGCTCGCCTCGGGCGTGATCCCGCAGCTTTCAATGATCATGGGGCCCTGCGCGGGCGGCGCGGTCTATTCCCCGGCGATGACCGACTTCATCTTCATGGTGAAGGACAGTTCGTACATGTTCGTTACCGGCCCCGACGTGGTCAAGACCGTGACCAACGAGGTGGTGACGCAGGAGGAACTGGGCGGAGCGATCACCCACACCAGCAAGACCTCGGTCGCTGACCTCGCGCTTGAAAACGACATCGAAGCGTTGCTCACCGCGCGCGAATTCTTCGATTACCTGCCGCTCACTAACCAGCAGGAGGTTCCGGAGCGACCCTCGGCCGACCCCTACGACCGGCTCGAGGACAGCCTCGACACGATCATTCCGCCCAACACCAACCAGCCTTACGACATTAAGGAAGTGATCCGCAAGGTCGTCGACGAGGAGGAATTCTTCGAAATTCAGCCGACGTTCGCGGGCAATATCGTGATCGGTTTCGGGCGGATCGAGGGGCGTACTGTTGGCGTCGTCGCCAACCAGCCGATGGTGCTGGCGGGCGTGCTCGACATCAATTCGAGCCGCAAGGCGGCGCGTTTCGTGCGCTTCTGCGACGCGTTCAACATCCCCATCCTCACCTTCGTCGATGTGCCAGGCTTCCTTCCCGGCACCGACCAGGAGCACAACGGCATCATCAAGCACGGCGCCAAGCTGCTGTTCGCCTATGCCGAGGCGACCGTGCCGAAGATCACCGTCATCACTCGCAAGGCTTACGGCGGCGCCTACGACGTCATGAGCTCCAAGCACCTGCGCGGCGATCTCAACTACGCCTGGCCGACCGCCGAAATCGCGGTGATGGGGGCCAAGGGCGCGGTCGAGATCATCTTCCGAAAGGACATGGACAATCCCGAAGCGATCGCGGCGCGCACCGCCGAATACGAGGACCGTTTCGCCAATCCCTTCGTGGCTGCCGCGCGCGGTTATATCGACGAGGTGATCTATCCGCATTCCACGCGGCGGCGCATTGCGCTGGGCCTCAGGAAGCTGCGCAACAAGCAGCTCGAGAACCCGTGGAAAAAACACGATAACATCCCGCTTTAAGCGGTCGGAGCACCACCTATGCCTATCCGTGAAGAAATCTACATTCTCAGCGCCTGCCGCACCGGCATCGGTGATTTTGGCGGCACTCTGAAGGACGTCATGCCGTCCACGCTCGGCAAGATCGTGATCGCAGAGGCGATCAAGCGCTCTGGCCTCGGGGCAGACCAGGTTGAGCATGTCGTCATGGGTCAGGCGATCCCAAGTGAGCCGCGCGATTCCTACCTCGCTCGCATATCCGCGGTCGAAGCAGGCGTGCCGATCGAGGCACCGGCGCT
>CAMDQY010000074.1 GCA_945906005.1 Novosphingobium sp. Chol11
TCGCAAACTTTCCCGGTTATGTTCGTCCCGAGCAATACCAGTCCATCCCATCGCTTCCTCCATCTTCTCGACAAAGACGGCTGAATCACAAGATGCTGGTATTGCTCAACCACTTTCGGATCGGGCTCTGAGGCAGATAAAGATGTTGAGCATGGCCGGCATTTCGCGGCTCAGCGCGTCGGCCACCACGTTCTGGTCGATGTGCGCCTTTTGCTTGAGCAGACCGCGCCGCGAGATCACCCCGCTCATTGCCCACAGCTTGTGGGGCAGGCCGCTGCCGCAGCGGCTTGGGTGCAGGGTGCAGTCAACGGTTGACCGGTTGGCTGACCGCCCTTAATAGCGCGGCCTGCCCCGGCGATGCCGGGACGCGGCCCTATGAGGCAGACCGTGTGGCGGAGTAGCTCAGTTGGTTAGAGCAGCGGAATCATAATCCGCGTGTCGGGGGTTCAAGTCCCTCCTCCGCTACCACCTATACCGCTGAAATCGCTTTATTAATTTAAGATATCGCTAAGCGAAGCTCAATTGTGCGTGTTGCATTTTGTCGCACGCATTTCTGCGGATTTCCACCCGTTCCGCTCGTGTCACGGCTTCTCCGTGCAACAAATTTACAACATGATTCTTGAAGCCCGAGCGATATAATGTTCAACGAAAGATCCCAGGTCTTGGAGCCGATTGCCCAACTGAAGGGTAACCCACCGGGGTTTTGCGAGCACGCGTCACGCCGACAGCCGAGCCGATCAGCACGGCAATCAGGATAAGGTCGTAGTCAACGACATCGTGGTGCAGCAGCGTTCCGGCTACAGCGAGGACCATGCCGAGTTCACCGGCGCGGACGCCACGGCGAGCGGTCTTCGGGCTGCTCATCCACATCAGCGCAAGGATTAACAGGCCGGAGGCGAGCAGGTAAGCGCCCTGGACAAGCAGTTCCGTCGCCATGTCAGTCACCCTTCCTGCGGAACATCTTCAGCATCCGATCGGTGATCAGAAGTCCAGAGACCGCATTGATGGTGGCGGCGGTGACCGCGATGAAGCCAAGCGTCCGGGCCAGAGGGGTCGCGCCTTCTTCGCCAGTGATCATGATCGCGCCGACAACGACCACGGCGGCGATTGCATTGGTCAGCGACATTAGCGGAGAGTTGAGTAGCGGCGAAACCCGCTTGATCAACTGGAAACCGAGGAAAGCGGCTAGTATGAAAACGAACAGCAGGTCCGTAACCGATGAGGAATCGTGCATGGTACTGCTCCTGCTTTTATGTTCCGGCCGTGGCCAGCTGCGGCAGCAGCCGCTCGTTGACGACTTTGCCACTGCGGGTCAGGCGGATCGCCTTGGTAATCTCGTCATCGTCGGGAAGCACGGCTTGACCTGTTTCCTTGTCCCAGAACGCGGACAGGAAGTTGAACAGGTTGCGCGCGTAAAGCGCCGAAGCATCGGCGGCGAGGCGCGAGGCCACGTTGGTGTGCCCTACGATCCGCACGCCATGGCGCTCGACCACTTCGCCAGCCATAACGCCCTCGACATTGCCGCCCTGTTCGACTGCAAGATCGACGATCACGTTGCCCGACCGCATGGTTGCGATCTGGTCATCGGTGATGAGGCGCGGTGCGGGCCTGCCCGGAATGAGCGCGGTGGTGATGACGATGTCCTGCTTGACGATATGCGAACTTATGAGTTCTGCCTGCGCCGCCTTGTATTCATCGGACATCTCGGACGCATATCCGCCCGCACCTTCACCTTCGATCCCGGCGACATTGGATACGAAGATCGGCTTTGCCCCCAATGACATGATTTGCTCCGCAGTTGCCGATCGCACATCGGTCGCGGAAACCTGCGCGCCGAGACGCCGTGCCGTGGCGATCGCCTGCAATCCGGCCACGCCGACCCCCATGACGAACACCCGCGCTGCCGTGATCGTGCCCGCCGCCGTCATCATCATCGGGAACGCCCGGCCATATTGGCTCGCGGCTTCGATCACCGCAGAATAGCCCGAAAGGTTTGACTGCGACGAGAGCACGTCCATCGACTGACACCGCGTGATGCGCGGCATGAATTCCAGCGCGAGCGCTTCGACGCCCAGCGCGGCATATTTGTCCACCCGTGCCCGCTCGCCGAACGGGTTGAGTATTCCGACGATCCAGGCACCTGGCTTGACACTTTGCAACGTGGCCGGATCGGGACCCTGCACGCCGAGCAGTACGTCGCTTTCGGCCAACAGCCTGGATCGATCGCAGATCGTCGCGCCGGCGGCAGCAAATTCCTCGTCCGAGAACCAGGATGCCGCACCGGCACCGGCCTCGACGGAGATGGTCGCGCCCAATGCCAGAAATTTCTTCGCGGATTCCGGAGTCGCCGCGACCCGGCGTTCTCCGGCTGCGGTCTCTTTCAAGACACCTATTTTCATCGGCTTAAGTCTCCTGCCCTGAATTATTTTCCCGCCGATAATGCCATCGTGATCGCAGTCTACCACTATGCGCCGCTTTTGCCCTCCCGTCGCAGAGCGCACGGTTCGTCAGGGCGTGAGGTCGACCGCGTGCTTGGCCGCGACATACGACCATTCAAACGTAGGACCGACGCCAGCTCCGGCTCCGGGATAGGCGCGCCCCACTACCGATGCGGTCAAAATGCTCTTGGCAATCTCCAATTTCAGCCCCGCTTCTCTGGCGTTTCGCGAACGTGCGTGCGCTTGAGCTGGCGGCTGGTGAACAGCCACTTTCCGTCGATCCGCTGGTAAGTTTCATGGTAGAAGCCAAACCCGTGGATCAGCAGTTCGCCGGTTTCGGAATCGAAGATCAGGTCTTCCATCCCCCAGATACCGCGCGCCTCGTCTGCGCCTTCCAGAGTGATTTCCGGCGTGTGCGAATGGTGGACGGTGGTCCGGCCCTTGTCCAGCAGCAGCTTGACGTTTTCGATCATCACGTCGGCGCTCTCCCAGCGCTCGAACCCGTCGTTGTGCGAAACGTGATTGTCCGCGTGCAGCGCCCGGTAAAGGTCCCAGTCCTTGGTATCGCACGCCCTGTCGCGCTGCGCCTTCAGCAGCTTGATCTCCTCGATGGCGAGCAGTTGCTCAATGTCGCTCAGGCCTATCATGTTTGGGGCTCCGTTCGTTCGGTGGGTTAGTCGTCGATGCGTGGTGGGAAGATGGCGCCGGGCGACCGCATGGTGTGGTAATACTTGACGGCGCGGCTGGAGAAAAGCCAGCGCCCGTCGCGCTTCTCGTAGGTTTCGAAATAGTGGCCAAATGCGCGGAACCAGTGATCCTCCTCACCCAGCTTCCAAAGCGACAGGCCGGTCATCGCCCATATTCCCGTCGCCCGTTGCGCAGTTTCGAATGTGATCTCCGGCGTGTGCGAATGGTGCATGGTGATCAGGCTTTCCATGCTCTTGCGGATGTTGGCGATCATTTCGGATGAAGAAGTCCATCTGCCGTAATCGCCGTTTTCTGACACATGATCCGGTGCATGGAGCGCTTCGTATAGCTCCCAGTCCTTGGTATCGGCTGCCCGGTCTCGACGCGCCTTGAGCAAGGCGATTTCTTCAAGCGCCTTGAGCTTTTCGATACCGGTCAGGCCGTCGATCAATGCGGCTGGCCCTGCAATTCGATCAGCTGCCCGTAGGTGAATGAGCCCGAGACAATGACGTCCTGATAAACGAACGCCTGGACGACTTGGGCACCAGAGCGTTCGCCCTGCCTGGGGTCGAATACCCTGACGTGCAGGCGACCGCCCAGCCGCTCTGAAAGTGTTTCGCGCACCTTGTCGACCGCGGCAACCAGTGCGTCTTCGCTGGCATAGCGCAGGCCGAAATGCGAAACTCCGAACGGAAGCGTTCGCGCTGCGCCGCGATAGCCTTCAAGTGCGGCGCGCAATTCTTCATCATCGCTGGCGAGGCGGGCCAGGCTTGCTTCCAGCGCCTGCTGCTCGGGCCGCATCGGCGAAATGTAGAACGCATTGTTGCGGATGTCGGGATCGGCGGGGTTGGGATGGATCGCGAGGAAGCTTTCCGGCCCGTCGCCCGAAAATCCAGTGTCGGAAACCGAGCAGCCCAGCGCTTCCACCAGAGCCAGCGCCAGATCGCGCTCACCCGGACGATAAAGCGCCTCGATATGGTTGAGCAGGTTGCCTTCATAGTCGCCTATCCGGTTCATTCCTGTGTCCTCCCCTGCCGACGACGGCTTTGCCTGCCTGTTTTCCGTCTTGGCCATCAGAACCCGATGTCGAGGATCGGAGATGCGAAACCGCTGTTCACCACCTGCGATGCCTTGGCGAGCAGGCTGGGATCAAGACCAGCCAGATAGCCGTCCACCAGACGCTGATAGTTGCTGATCATGCCCTCGTGGTTGCTGGCGAGCCGCATGAATTCAAGATCGTGCAGGCCCAGTTGCTGAAGCGGGAGGTTCGAGTAGTCCTGCCGGGGGATTTCCGGAAACTCCTGCGAATTGTAGGGCAGCATCGTCGGCTCGCCCGGTGTGTCATAAGCCTCGCCCTCGGGCCGGATGACCAGCGACCAGATCTCGAACAGGCAGGTCTCCGGCGTCAGCGGGCGGATCCGATAGGCCGACATCGCGCCGAGCATCGGCAGCAGGAAGAAATGCGGAAACATGAATTCCACCGCGTGAAAGGGATGCTCCTGCGCCACCTTGCCGAACTCGAAGATGTCGGCGCCGCGCGCTCGCGCGTCCTGCTCGACCGCTTCATAGGCCTTGCCGTAGAACGCCATCGTTGCCTGATCCGGATCGTCGGGAACGTCCATGTTGCGAAGCCTTTCAAGCACGGCGACCTCGGTCTTGTGGACCATGCCGTCCATACCTTCGCTGAGCTTGGCCATGAAGTTGACATGCATGTTGACCGTCTCGTGCGGGTTCAGATCGGCGTTGATCGCCACTCCGTCGTGCGGCGGGCCAAACGCATCGTTGGCATTGACCGAGACTGCCTGCAGTTGGGGATGGGTCTGGGGCGTGTGGAAGCCTTCCTGGAACGCCTCCATCGCGAGCTTCCAGTTGGTGGGCAGTACGGTGCCGCACCACCAATCCATCTTCAGCTTGTCGGCATGGCGGGAATCCATGCGGTCCGCCACCGGTCCGAGGCTTGTCCGCAGGCCCGGCGCATCATCGTCGAAATTGATGAAGGCGCAGCCCGCCCAGAACTCGACCCGCACCGGGACCAGATCGATATCGGCACGCGCAAGCACGGATTCGTCGAATTCCTTGCGAGCGAACACGAAGGTATTCTCGCCCTCTGCATTAAAGCGCCAGCCGTGGAACGGGCAGACGAAACCTTCGCTGCCGCAATGGCCCGGCCCGTGCGCCAGCCTTAGCCCGCGGTGCCGGCAGGCGTTCTTGAACGCCTTTACGCCGTCTTTGGTATTGGTCAGGATCACCGAGTGTTCGAGGATATTGTAGACGGTATAGTCGCCGACTTCGGGGATTTCCTCGAGCCGGCAGGCCATCTGCCAGACATGCGGCCACAGGTGCTTCTTTTCCAGCTCGAAGAAGGCGGGATCGTGATAGCGCTCAGCCGGGATCAATTGTGGATCGGTGATCCGGAGCGGAACTTTCGCCAGCGCATCTGCAACGTTGTTGGTCATCACTATCTCCCGTCAGACTTTCGGCGCTTCGTTGAGCCGTGCAAGCATGGCCGGGCCTTGAGGCGAACCATCCTGCACCCAGTTTTGGCGATGGACGATCTTCCAGCCGCCACCGCCTTGCCGCGCGAGTTCGATGCGCGAAGAGCTCAGGCGGCCGATGAAAAACCCGTCCTCGCCGTGCATCGGCACCATCGTGTGACAGGTTGCAACGGCAAGGTCGCCTTCGATGACGATGTAGGGCGGGGTCGACATATGGGCAACGCCCGCATGGACCAGCTTGAGATGGCCGGCATCGCGCGTGATCGCTTCGATCCGCTCGCGGCCCTCCATCGCGCCGATGTCGCCGACGGCGTAAACACCGTCCTCGACGTAGAACGAGCCAACTGCGTCGGCATTGCAACCATCGACGGCGTAGCCGTAGCCGCACACGATCTGGCGGATTGCCTCGCGGTCTTCAAGTTCCTGAAGACGTTGTTCGAGCGTCAGGGACATAGTGTTATCCGATCATTATGCTTCCGGCGTCGCAATTGATCGACTGTCCGGTGATGGTGCGGCTTTCGTCGCTGGCGAGAAACAGGGCGAGGTTGCCGATATCCTGCGGCTGCGAAATTGTGCGAAGCGGCACGTCGCCAAGGGCCTTGGCTTTCCATTCTTCGAAGGTGATACCCTGTTCGCCCGCCATGCGGTGTCCCCAGTTGGTCCACAGGTCGGTCTCGATGCCGCCGGGCACCAGGCAGTTGCAGCGCACGCCGTAGGGGCCGGCTTCGGTCGCGATCACTTTGGTCAGCGCTCGCAGGCCCGCCTTTGACGAGACATAATGCGATTTGCGAGGCATCCCCGTCCAGCCGGCGGTCGACGAGAAGTTGACGATCGACCCGGTCCTGCGTTCCAGCATCGAGCGCTTGAGCACTTCGCGCGACGCAAGCATCGGCGCAGTGATGCAGATAGCGAATACCTCGTTCCAGTTCTCGAGCGTCTGCTCCCAGACGTGCAGATCCTTGCCGGGAATGACCGCGTTGTTCAGCAGGATATCTACTTGTCCCCACTCGGCGATTGCGCGGTCCACCATTGCCGTGACATCGCTTTCGCTCGTGACATCGGCGCGCATGCCGATGGCACCATTGCCCGCCGCCTTTGCCGATTCCATCACCGCTTCTTCATTGCGCGCAACCATCAGGACCCGTGCGCCTGCATCCGCAAATTGTTTGCCCATGACCGCGCCGGTGCCCTTGCTCGCGCCGGTGATGATGGCGACTTTGCCTTCAAGACTCGTATCGGTGCGCATCTTGGTATTGTCCTCTCGATCAGCATTTGCGTCTAGGCAATCGACGCCATAGACGAAGGTGGTCACACTAGTCTAACGAGCGTTAGCTAAATGGGAGTGTGAAAGCAAGATGCGGGCGAGGGGCGCGCGTGCTTATTTCGAGGGACAGGATAATTGTCTGCACCAAGAAAGCGTAACCAGAGGGGGCAGGGTGCGCTCCTGCGCAGCGAGCTTATCGCTGCCGCCATCCGCATTCTCGACCGATCGCCAACGACCACGCTGAGCCTTCGCATGGTTGCCAAGGAGGCGGGTGTCGCGGCTCCTTCGGTCTATGCCCATTTCACCGACGTCCGCCATTTGATGTCGGAGATTGTGCGAGAATGCTGGCGGCAGCTGGCCGACGAGATGGGCGATGGCCTCGTCGCTGAGGGGGCCGGCCAAGAAGCGCTCACGCGGCAACTGTGCGCCTATGTCCGGTATGCCATGGAGAGGCCGTCGCGGTACCAGATGCTATTCGCAATGCAGCCAAAGGACGTGGCCGAGCCGCACGACATTCCCGGGATCGTCCAGCCCGCGTTTCGCAAGGTGCGCGATGCCTTGCGAGCGATCCGTGACGCCGGAGGGGCAATCCCCGGCGAAAGCAGCTTCTCCGCCGCGCTGCTGGTGCTGTCGCTGGTCCATGGTCGGATCGCCCTGGCCCATCTTGCGCCCTGGCGCGAAGGCAATTCCGCCTCGGGCGTGGAAAAATTCGTGGTGGAAATCGTCGACCGACTGATGCGGCTGGCAACGGCCCATAAAGCGTAGAATAGGCCATTTGCACAGGTCGCGTGGAGTATTGACACGTGCCGCCCACTCTTGACATGCGCGTTCATTCGGAGGTCGCGTAAAATGAAGAACCAAGCACCAAAACCACAGCCGACAGTGCGCTGTGTGACGAACATGGAGTAGCGTAACTGGCCCGACCTCGCGCTCGGTCAGTTTTGTTTGTGACACGTTGATATTCAAATAAAAAGGGTGTTGGAAATGGAAAGCGAATCTCATCTTCTGGTGAAGGAAGAGGATGGCATCATAATTTGCACATTGAACCGGCCTGAGAAACTGAATGCTCTCACCACCGACGTATTCGAGCGGCTTGGTGCGGCGTTGCTGCGCCTGCGCGACGAGGATCATCTCAAGGTTATGCTGATCAATGCGACGGGGCGCTATTTTTCCTCGGGGATCGACCAAAAGGAGAAGCATGTCTCGATCCGTCAGCAGGAAGTCGCCACTGCTCGCGGCATCCGTGAGCAGACCCGCCTGCAACGCAACATGCAGTACATCCTCGATGAGATGGAGCATGTCGAAAAGCCGATCGTGGTTTCGCATCATGCGATGTGCATGGGAGGAGGGCTGGAGATTTCGCTGTCGTGCGATTTCAGGATCGCGGGAGAAAGCGCCGAATATGCTTTTCCCGAAGGACTGTTCGGCGTGCTCCCCGCTTCCAACGGTGTATCCCGGCTGACGCGCTATTGCGGGGCGCACTGGGCACGCTGGATGATCATGGCGAACAAGCGCATCGATGCCGCGCTGGCGCTCAACATCGGGCTGGTTCACCAGGTCGTGCCCGATGACCAGCTCGACGCCGAGGTCATGGAATTCTGCCGTCACCTGACGCGCCAGAATGGCGAACAGATGGGAGCCGCCAAGATCACGATCGAATTGTGCGAGGAGGTGGGCCGCGACAGCGCCCGCCACATCGAGCGGATGGCCAATTCGGCGCTCTCGCTCAATCCCGGCTGGTCGGATGGCCACGCCCAATACATCAAGGGCATCGGCGGCAGGTCAGGCGGATCGTCCGACGCGAGCTGAGCAGTCGCTATGCGCGAACCTTCACCACGGTCGAGAACGCTTCGCCGCGCACGACTTCCCTTGGCGCAGGCCCGAAGCCGATGTCCTCGATCGGCCAGTCCAGTCCGGCGCTGGTGATCTGCGAGGCTTGGCAAAGGTTTTCCTCGCTCTCGCCAGCGAGGTATCCGTCGATCAGCCGCTGATAGTTGCTGATCAGCCCCTCCACTTCGCGCGACAGCACCATGTGCTTGAAGCTAGTGGAGTGGAGCCCGAGCTGTTGCTTGGGGAGGTTGGAATAATCCTGCAGCGGAATTTCAGGATAGCTCGGATCGTCGGGCGCGATCGGCGTGGGCGCAATCGGACGGGGACGCTTTTCACCTTCAGGATAGAGGATCAGCGACCAGATCTCGAACAGGGTGGTCTCGGCGGTCAGCGGGCGGATACGATAGGCCGCCATGTTTCCGAATCGGGCGAGCAGAAAAACGTTGGGAAAACAGTAACGACGAAGCGGCTCCCTGATCTTCGCGATCTCGTTGAGATCGGGCATGGGAATGCCCTTGGCACGTGCGCGTTTGGTGATCTCGTCGTGCATAGCGACCTGGAACTGCGCGATAGCTTCTGATGGATCTTGCGGCAGCTTCATCGTCTTCTGGAGATCCCGGGCTACCTCCATGTCGGTGGCGTGGACCATGCCGCCCATGCCGTCGCTCATCAGCTGCTGGAACTTGACGAAGTTGTCGATCACGCCTTCCGAAGTCAGCTTGAGCGGACTCGCGGGCGTATCCGGGTCACGCGGTCCGGCATAGCGATCGGCTCCCGGCAGGAACGCGGCATGGATCTGGGGATGGGTCTTCATGGTGTGCAGGCCTTCCATGAAGGCCTCCATCGCCAGCTTCCAGTTGCAGGGGACAACCGAAGATGTCCACCACTCCACCTGAAGCTTGTCGACATTGTGCGGCGCAAGCCGGTCTGCGATCGGCTTTATGTAATCGTAGAACGGCGCAGCGTTCTCGTCGAAATTGATGAACGCACAGTTCGCCCAGAAATCGATCCGAACCGGCTGAAGGTTGATGTCGACCTCGGCGAGGGTTTCCTCGCTGAACAGGTGGCGTCCCCAGGTGAAGGTATTCTTGCCCTCCAGATTATAGCGCCATCCGTGGAACGGGCAGATGAAGCCCTCGTTCTTGCAGTTGCCGTGCCCCTGCGCCAGTTCCATGCCGCGATGGCGGCAGGCGTTGTGATAAGCCTTTACGCCATCGTTGGTGCGCACGATCAGGACGGACTGATCGAGGATCCTGTATTCTACCCAATCTCCGACTTCGGGGATTTCCTCGAGCCGACACGCCATCTGCCAAACCTTCGACCAGAAATGTTGCTTCTCCAGCCGGAAGAACTCCTCGTCGTAGTAGCGTTCCTTCGGGATCAACTCGGGATTGGTGACCTTGAACGGCACTTCGCGAAGCGCGGTTTGAGCAGAAGATGACATTGTCGAATGCTCCTGTCGCGACTCTGACTTGCGGAAGATGTCGCAATCGCGCCTGTCCCGGCCGGCCAGCAGGCCAGACCGGGATACTTACATGCCGTCAGAACTCCAGATTATAGAGCGTAATCGCGTTGGTCTCGAGGACCTTCTTCTGTACGCTGTAATCGTAGCCGCCGAGCACATCGATCAGGTGCTCCTGCACGCCGGGATACAACGAGGTCGGGTGCGGGTAGTCGGTTTCGAACAGCACGCGATCGACGCCGACTGTCTCCAGAAGCTGCTTGGGTCCGATTGATTCGTACCAGAACGTCACCCAGAAATTTTCCTGGAAGTATTCCCACGGACGCCTTTGCAGCTTTTTGCCAGCGGTCGGCATCATTTCGTCGATCTGGTGCTCCATCATCTCGACGACGAACGGCACCCAGCCCAGGCCGCTCTCTATCAGGCCGATCTTGAGCTTGGGATAGCGATCGAGAATCCCCGAAACCAGCCAGTTGCCCAGCGTCGCTGCATTGCCGACCGAGAACATCATCGAGGCCACGGCGAGGCGCTGTTCGAAGTCGAATTCCTCCCAGGTCATGGCACCCGGATTGATCGCCGAGTTGAGGTGGAAGTTAAGCGGCGTGCCGGTGGCCTCGCACATTTCCCAAAGCGGATTCCAGTAATCGTTCGAGTAGCTGGGCTTGCCGAGACGCTCGGGCTTGTCGGGCATCACGAAGCCCTTGAGGCCCATGTCGATGCAGCGGCGCGCTTCGAGTTCGCCTTCCTTCTTGTCCCACAAGGGCAGGTTCGGCAGCGAAAACAGGCGCTGGCCCGACTCCACCTGACGTTCGTGCGCCGAGTCATTGAAGGTCTTCATGATCTGAAGGGCAAGTTCATCGTCGCCCAGCGCCATCAGCGAACCCGCCTGGGTGACGCCGCCGTTCTGGAAACAGATCTGGGCATAGACGCCCATGTCGTCCATCGCCTGAAGGCGTGGCTTAATCTGGTATGCGCCCGGATCGCCCTCGTCGAGCGTCGGGAAGGCGAGCCGTCCGAGCAGCTTGTTCTTGTCGTTGCGGATGACGTTGCCGCCGCTCAGCCCGAAGTTCTTGTCATTGATGAACCAGCGGTCAAAGCCATCGACCCGGCGCATTTCGGGCATGCGGTCCTTGAACTTGGCGGGCATGCGCGAGGTGAACAGATCGGGCGGCTCGCTGAAATGGGTGTCGCAATCGACGATCTTGATGCCCTCGAACTGCGGGGCGAGACCCCTGATATAGTTATCGGCATCGATCTCGCGGATCACTCCGCCAGGACCGAAGCCTTCCTGAAGCCAGTAGTTCTCCGCATCGTCGGATTTCGCCCGCTCGGTGGCTATGGTTGCGTCTTCTGCCATGATTGTCTCTCCTGCGCCGCTCGCCGGCGCTCACAGTTTTGCGGCTATGACTTTACATCATCCCTTCTCGAACATGCCAAGGATAATCGGCCAATGGGGTTGGAGAAACGCGGCAACGCAGCATGAGTCTCTAGTCTCCTGCCGATCTTGACGCGGTGACGCGAGAGGCAAGTCTTGCCAGCTTGGCGATACGAGGCGCGCTTCGTTCAGGTGGCATTTTATCGTCATAAGGCGCTCGGCCTTCGGTGCTCGTCTGGCAGCTCACCGACTTTCCGGGAACTGTATCGGGCCGCCTTGTGTCGCAAGCGGTATACGCTAGAGCGGTTTTCGATCAGTCTGGATTATATCCGCACGATGTGAAGTAGTTGGCGCATTCGCGGGGCAGGAAGATGTCGACGAGCCTGCCGATCAGGTCCCATAGGCCGGACACGGATCGCTCACCGATCTTCCTGAGCATGGCCTTG
>CAMDQY010000075.1 GCA_945906005.1 Novosphingobium sp. Chol11
CGGGACGATACGGGCCAGATCGCTGGGCTGTGCGCCATGGCGAGCACGTGCTCAGCTGGGGTGAGCTGGCCGAAAATGCGCGCCGCCGCGCGCATGCCCTGGCCGCACAGGGGATCGGTGAGGGTGACCGCGTCGTCTTGTCGCTGCCTAACGGCAATGCCTTTTTCGAACTGACATTCGCGATCTGGAAACTGGGCGCGACTCCTACTGTGGTTTCGCCTCGACTGCCGCTCTACGAACTGAAAGGGATCGTCGAGCTTGCCGAACCAAAGGCCATTATCGCCGAAGACCCCGCCCTGTATAAGGCCCTGTCGGCATGGCCAGCCACGTTCGGCTCCGATCATCCTGACAGCGCGCCATTCGCCAGCCGTGAGGCCGCGTGCTGGAAAGTGATGACCTCGGGCGGATCGACCGGCAGGCCCAAGCTGATCGTCGATCACCACGCAGCGAACATGGACGAGGCCAATCTCGGCATGGGCATTCCCGAAGGCGGTGTGATGCTTAATCCGGCGCCGCTCTATCACAACTTTCCTTTCACCATGTCGATAATGAACATGTTCCAGGGCAACTCGGTTGCCGGCATGATGAAGTTCGATGCCACCGAATGTCTTCGGCTGATTGAGCGCTGCGGCGTGCAGTGGCTGTTGATCGTGCCGACAATGATGAACCGGATTTCCCGGCTGTCCGAAGAGGTGCGTGCGTCTTTCGATGTGTCGTCGCTGGAGACTGTGTGGCACACCTCCGCGCCGATCGCGCCTTGGCTAAAGCTCGATTGGATCGAATGGCTGGGGCCGGAGAAAATCTGGGAGATGTATGGCGGGACCGAGGGGGTGGCCGCGACTGTGCTGAATGGCAAGGAATGGCTAGAACATCGCGGCTCGGTGGGCCGGGCGATGAGGGGCGAAGTCGTGGTACGCGGAGAGGATGGCAGGCAGCTGCCCATCGGCGAAGTCGGCGAGATTTTCATGCGCGGGAGCGGCGGGGAGGAAGCGCAGGAGAACTATCACTACGTTGGCGCGAAATCACGGCGTCAGGCGGACGGGTTTGATTCTCTGGGCGATTTCGGATGGATGGACAAAGACGGATTTCTCTACATCGCAGATCGCCGACTCGACCTGATCCTGTCAGGTGGCCGCAACATCTATCCCGCTGAAATCGAAGCGGTGCTGACAGAGCATCCCGCAGTTGTCGAAGCCATCGCGATTGGATTGCCCGATCCTGATCTGGGGGCCTGTCCTCACGCGCTGGTCCGCCTGGAAATTGGCCAGACAATCACTGACGCCGAATTGCTCGACTTTGCGCGCGAGCGCCTGATTGCCTACAAGTTGCCAAGGACTATCGAATTTTCCGAGACCCCGCTGCGCGATGAAGCGGGCAAGACACGGCGCAGTCGGCTGCGCGAAGAGCGGCTGGCGGCGCTTGCAACACCGAAGGCTAGCCGCCTAATACCAACCAACCAGACGAGGCCTAAACTCGGCTAACCTGCGCCGCGATCTGCGCCAAATGTTCTGACGACGGACAGGCTTGCAGGCCTCGACGAATTGGCTGCATATCTCGACGAAGGAAGGTTCGGTCCGCTTGAAGATGTTTCCGTCCGAATGCCAACCCGAGACATTCGAGCGCGTGATCCCCTCGCCTTCTTCGCTCCATTTGCGGATGTCGCGGGTCAGCTCGCGGTTTAGCCGTTCATAGTCGGGTATCTCATACTCGCTGACCATCGGTGCGAAAACCGCGTGCGTCTTAAGGTGCTTGGGCTTTTCGGCGGCGGCGCTCATGCGGCAGCTCCGGTCAGCAGGCGGTGCGGATTATCGCGGAAGATCGTGTCGAGGTCATCTTCGGTCAGGCCCCGATCGCGCAGCTTGTCGGCAAACACCGTCAGTACGTGCGTCATTGGCTTCATATTGGAGACGAACTGCGCAACGTCGATCTTCACCCCGGATGACAGCGCAAACGGCACCTTCGGTGCTTTCAGGTTGCACACGCAATCTTGCGAAAGGCAGATCCGCTCACGGTGTCCGCCGCGCACCAGTTCGGTCACCATGTCGGCGCGGTGATCGTCGCTGGCGAGCATATCGAGTCCGACCCGGTCGATCCCGACAAATGTGCCGTTCGCGGCCAGCGCGGCAATGGCGGCCGCGCTCTTCTGCTCGTCCTGGTGGCCGATCATGATGCGCGACGGATCAGCGCCGTTTTGAGCAAAGATCTCTTGCTGGACGTCGCCGTGCCGAGAGTTCTCGGTATGGGTGATGATGGCGACCTTCGCCTCGCGCTGCGCCTTGGCAGCGCCTGCAAGCACGCGCCGCTCGAGCGGACTGGCCTCCAGCCCGGTCGCTGCCTTGATCACCCCAGGCCTCAGACCAGTCGAACCGACGCCATCGGCAATCTCGGACAGGTAGAATTCGGCGATCTCGTCTGCATCGCGTGCCCGCCAGTACAGCGGTATTCCCTGAGATTCCATGTAGAACCCGGTCGCGAAAATGATCTTCACGCCCGATTTTTCGGAAACCGCGGCGTAGAGTTCTGGATCGCGTCCCAGCTCGATCGGGCACGGATCGACGATAGCGCCCACGCCAAGGTCGCGCAGCTTCTGCAACTGGTCGACGCTGCGCGCGACGATCTCGTCGATGTCGGGCGCAAAGGAAGGGTCGAGTTCCTCGCCCGGCATGCCGATGACGATATGTTCGTGCACTAGCACCCGGCCAAGATCGGCTGCATTGACCGGACCCGTGACGCTCATCACCTGCATCTCGATTCTCTCCTGCTATCCTTCGCGCCTCAGGCGATCGCGCCGTGGCAGTGCTTGTATTTCTTGCCCGAGCCGCAGGGGCAAGTCGCATTGCGGCTCAGCCCATTGTCGGCATAGGGGTTGTCGGTTGCGGCGCCGCCCGATCCTGCCTCTGCGAAGGGGCTGGCCGCAAGCACGCCGAACATCGCCTCGCGTCTTTCCGATCCGTCTCCATCATCCGAATCGTCAAGTCCGGTAAACGGATCGATGTGCGAAGTCATGAAGTCGGGAAGCTCGGGCAGGCCCATATCGGTATCGTGCGTGATCTGGAGTTGGCTGGTCGCCAGAATGCGGGTCACGTCCTCGCGGATAATGTCGAGCATGCGCTCGAACAGGCCGAAGGCTTCCTGCTTGTATTCGTTGATCGGCTGCTTCTGGGCATAGGCGCGCAGGAACACCACCTGCCGAAGCGCATCGAGCGTTGCGAGATGCTCTTTCCAGTGGTGATCGAGGCGATCGAGCAGCACGCTCTTCTCGACGCTGCGCCAGATCGCGGGATCCTCGTTCGCCATCTTCTCGGTCATCCTGGCATCGACCGCATCGGAAAGACGCAATTCCACTTCTTCAGGGTCGATCCCGTCTTCCGCCATCCAGTCATCGAGAGGAACATCGACGCCGAGCACGTCTGCGACCTTTTCCTTGAGCCCGGCGATATCCCAGTGTTCAGGGTAAGAATTGGCGGGGCAGGAATCGGCGACCAGCGCGTTTACCGTGTCGTGCCGCATGTCGATCACCACGTCGTCGACTGTCTCGGAATCCATGATTTCCGCGCGCTGTTCGTAGACCACCTTGCGCTGGTCGTTCATCACGTCGTCGTATTCGACGACCTGCTTGCGCACTTCATAGTTGCGCGCCTCGACCTTTTTCTGCGCTGTCTCGATCGCCTTGGAGAGCCATTTTGAACCAATCGCCTCACCATCGGCAAGGTTCGAATTCATCATCCGAGCAAACAGCGTATCGGGTCCGAAAATGCGCAGCAGATCGTCTTCGAGGCACAGGTAGAATTTGCTCATGCCCGGATCGCCCTGACGCCCGGATCGCCCCCGAAGCTGGTTGTCGATGCGGCGGCTCTCGTGCCGCTCGGTGCCGATCACGCACAGACCGCCAGCATGGAGCACCTTCTGCCTGTTTTCGGCAACCTCTGCCCTGATCCGCGCCTCGGCGGCATCGCGCTCGGGTCCCGGCTCGATGTCCTTCAGCTCGTCCTCGATCCGGAAATCGACATTGCCGCCTAGCTGGATGTCGGTGCCGCGCCCGGCCATGTTGGTGGCGATCGTCACCGCGCCGGGGCGGCCTGCCTGCGCCACGATATGCGCTTCCATCTCGTGGAACCGGGCGTTGAGCACGTTGTGGACTACGCATTCCTTGTTGAGGAAGTCCGATAACAGCTCTGATTTCTCGATCGAGACAGTGCCGACCAGCACTGGCTGGCCGCTCTCGTTGCGCTCGCTGATCAGCTTGGCGATGGCCTGGAACTTGTCGTTGGTGTTCTTGTAGAACTCGTCTTCTTCGTCGTTGCGCAGGACCGGCACGTTGGTCGGGATGGTGACGACGTTCATCTTGTAGATGTCGTAGAATTCCGAAGCCTCGGTCGCGGCGGTGCCGGTCATGCCAGAGAGCTTGGGATACATGCGGAAATAGTTCTGGAAGGTGATCGATGCCATCGTCTGGTTTTCGGGCTCGATGCGCACGCCTTCCTTGGCCTCGACCGCCTGGTGCAGGCCGTTCGACCAGCGCCGACCGTCCATCATGCGGCCGGTGAATTCGTCGATGATGACGATCTTGTCGTCTTTGAGGATGTAATCGGTGTCGCGCTTGAACATCACCACGGCCTTCAGGGCCTGGTCGAGATGGTGGACGACCTGTGTGTTCTCGATGTCGTAGAGGTTCGAGCCAACCAGCAGCCCTGCATCCTCGAGCATCCGCTCGGTCTTTTCGACCCCGTCCTCGGTCAGCGAAATGTTCTTGGTCTTCTCGTCCTTTTCATAGTCCACTTCGTCGAGCCGCTTCACCACCGCATCGACGGACATATAGAGGTCGGACTTGTCGTCGGTTGGCCCCGAAATGATCAGCGGTGTGCGCGCTTCGTCGATCAGGATCGAATCCACCTCGTCGACCACGCCGAAATTGAACGGCCGCTGCACCATCTGGCTGCGCTCGTGCTTCATGTTGTCGCGTAGGTAATCGAAGCCGAACTCGTTGTTGGTGCCGTAGGTGACGTCTGAGGCATAGGCCTCGCGCCGCGCGTGCTCACCGATGTTTGGCACGACAACGCCGACTGTCAGGCCGAGGAAGCGATGGATCTGGCCCATCCATTCCGCGTCGCGTCGGGCGAGATAGTCGTTGACCGTGACGACATGGACGCCCTTCCCTTCGAGCGCATTGAGATAGGTGGCGAGCGTGGCGACGAGTGTCTTGCCCTCGCCTGTCTTCATCTCGGCGATCTCACCGCGGTGGAGGACCATGCCGCCGACCATCTGCACGTCGAAATGACGCATGCCGAGTACGCGCTTCGAGGCCTCGCGAACCGTCGCAAAGGCTTCGGGCAGCACGTCATCCAAGGTTTCGCCGCCTTCGAGGCGGGCGCGCAACTTGGCGGTCTGGCCGACCAGTTGCTCGTCGTTCAAACTCTCCATTTCGGGTTCGAGAGAGTTGATCTGCTGGACGATCTTGTCGAGCGATTTGACGTAGCGATCGTTGGAAGAGCCGAATACGGTTTTGACGAGTGCGCCGAGCATGTCGGGATCCTGCGAATATTGGAAACAAGGGCTCTGGAACGCGCGGTTGGCGCGGCAGGTCCGGTCCTATTCGCGGGCGCGGTCGATCCCGATCAGTGTGGCTGGCGCAACCAGCGCAAGCCATGGTCTTGGAGCATCTGTCCTGGCGTTCGGCCTGATCCGAGAGCGGCTCGCAGCCGGCCTTGCCAGCACCGCGCAAGCCTTTGCCTGCTGCACCGTCGCCAGTGCCGATACGGCGGAAACCTGAGACGTAACCGGCATCGCGCGCGCCGACACGCCCATTCCCTGCCAGGAAAGCCCGGTCAGGATCGCGATGAGCGTAAGGAGCATGCGCCGTGACATTGTGCGCCAGATAATGCTTTGCGAGTCGCACGTCCAGCCTCCAGCTTGCGCAATCCACGTGGACGCAAGCGAAACTAGGCGTTCTTGGCGCCGCATCGCCATTTGCGAAAAACCGGTTCCCACTTTTTCGCGCGATGGTTTAAGGCGCGCGCCATGGACATCGCCACCTCTCCCCTCGCCCAGCCATTCCCTCAGATGCCTGCCATCGCTGGCGTGACGTTGCGCGTGGCGAGGGCCGGATATAAAGACTGGGGCCGCTGCGATCTGACCTTTGTCGAGTTCGCGGAGGGCACGGCTGTCGCGGGCGTTCTCACGCAGAGCAAATGCCCATCACCCGAGGTCGAGCTGTGCCGCGCCCACCTTCCGCAAGGCAAGGCGCGCGCGCTGATCGTCAATGCCGGCAATTCCAACGCCTTCACCGGAAATCGTGGTCGGGCGGCTGCCGAGGAGATGATTGAGATCGTGGCCGGGCATCTGGGTTGCTCCACGGATCAAGTCTTCTCCTCTTCGACAGGCGTCATCGGCGTGCCACTGCCGCGAGACAAGAGCGTTGCCGGATTGCAGGCCGTTTTCCAGGCCGAACCCTGTTCGTGGGAAGAAGCCGCCCAGACCATCGGCACGACCGACACTTTCGCCAAGGGCGCGATGGCGCAGGCCGTGGTCGACGGCAAAACCGTCACGCTCAACGGCATCATCAAGGGCAGCGGCATGATCGCGCCCGACATGGCGACGATGCTCGGCTACGTGTTCACCGACGCGGCGGTGGAGCCGGGTTTCCTGCAGGAATGCCTGTCCGCTGCAAACCTCGATACGTTCTCGTGCACCACGGTCGACAGCGACACCTCGACCAGCGACACTGTGCTTGCATTTGCGACGGGCACGGCAGGCAACAGCCCCCTCGCCTCGTTCGATAGTCCCGGCGCGGACGCATTCGCCGCAGCGCTGGCGGATGTCTGCCGCCAGCTTGCGCACCTCGTGGTGCGCGATGGCGAGGGCGCGAGCAAGTTCATCGAGGTGCGGGTTTCCGGCGCGGTATCGGATGAGAGCGCGAGGCGGATCGGCCTCTCCGTGGCCAACTCACCGCTGGTCAAGACAGCGATTGCGGGAGAGGACGCCAACTGGGGCCGCGTGGTCATGGCGGTGGGCAAGGCGGGCGAGCCGGCTGACCGCGACCGGCTCTCGATCGGCTTTGGCGGCATTTGGGCTGCACGCGAAGGCCTGCCGCTTGCTGACTATGACGAAGCGCCGGTGGCGGCCCATCTCAAGGGCCAGGAAATTTCCATCGAGGTCGATATCGGCCTTGGCGAGGGCCGCGCCACGGTCTGGACATGCGATCTCACGCACGGCTACATTGCGATCAACGCAGACTACCGTTCGTGACATGGCGCAGCTGATTTCCGCGAGCCTGACCAGTGCGGTCGAGGCGATCATGCGCGCGGCGAGCGACCGGGCAATCGTGCCGCGCTACCGCACTCTGGCCGCCCACGAAATCACCGACAAGGCCACCGACGATGTAGTCACCGTAGCGGACCACGAGGCCGAAGCGATCCTGACAGAAAAGCTGACCGCGCTGCTGCCAGAAGCTGCACTGGTGGGAGAGGAAGCCGCTCATGACGATCCTTCAGTGCTCGATGCCTTGTCAGGCCCGTTAACATGGATCGTCGATCCGCTAGACGGCACCAACAACTTCGCCGCGGGCAAGCCGCCATTCGGTATGCTGGTCGCACTGGCTCAACACGGCGATGCTATCGGCGGCTGGATCCTCGACAGCCTGACCGGTCGTTTCTGCCACGCTTCGTTGGGTGGCGGCGCGTTCATCGACGGTGAGAATGTGCGCTCGCGCGCCAGCGGAGGGACACCACCCGTCGCCGCGATTTCGTTGATCTTCATGGACCCGGCCAAGCGCGAGGCGGTTAAGGCGCACATCGCGCCGCATTATGCGCTGGTCGATATTCCGCGCTGCGCCGCCGAACAGTATCCGCGGCTGGTGCTGGGGCAGAACGATGTATCGATCTTCGATCGCACCCTGCCTTGGGACCACGCTGCCGGGGTCCTGTTCCTCAACGAGGCTGGCGGCAAGGCAACGCGACTGGATGGCTCACCTTACAGGGCCGACGATTACGCTCGCCCCGGCATGATCGGCGCCAGCACGCCTGCGCTCTGGCACGAATTGGCCGAGCGCATGGAAGCCATGGCGTGATAGTTACAGGTGGCTTTCAAGCCATTGCTTGAGCTGGCTTTTCGGACGAGCGCCCGACAGTTCGGCAGCTAGTTCGCCGTTCTTGTACAGGGCCAGGTATGGGATGCTGCGAACACCCAGCCTGCTTGGCGTCTCCGTGTTATCGACGATGTCCATCTTGGCGATGGTGACCTTGTCGGCCAGCTCGTCGCTGATTTCCTCGAGCGAGGGGCCGATCATCTTACAGGGGCCGCACCAGTCGGCCCAGAAATCGACAAGCACGGGCTTGTCCGACTTGAGCACATCGGCTTCGAAACTAGCGTCGGTCAAGGCCTTGGTGGGCATGGCGAAAACACTCCTTGAAGGTTGTGGGACCAATCTAGGAGTCCCGGCGTCAATGACAACGCGTGCCAAGGCAAAGCATTACTGCGCCAAGGTCAAGCCCGCCTTGTGCTCCACGACAACATTATCGGGGATGACGATCAGGCGCGGCGCGGACGTATAGAGCAGCGCCGCCTCGACCCGCCGGTCGGGCCATACCTGTTCGAGCGCCGCGACATAGGCCGCCATCTGGCGCAGGATCGCGCGAGGCACGTCCTCCACGCGTTCGGGCGGACGGCGCGCGGTCTTGTAGTCGACCACCAGCACGCGGCCGGCTTCGACCAGCAAGCGGTCGACCGAGCCGGCGATCACCTGCTTGCCCAGCGTGGCGACAATCGGAACCTCGGCCAGGCTCCCCGGCGCGAACAGGTCCGCCCAGCCCGGCTCGTCGAGCACCTGCAGCACGCCCTGCAGTATTTCGTCATACTCATGCTGCGCCAGGTCGGGCGCGTTGCGCGCGAGCCATGCCTGCCCCGCCGATAGCCGCGCGTGCTTGCCCAGATCGGGCAGACGTTCGAGCAGCTTGTGGATCAGCGTCCCGCGTCGCGCTGCAAGAACACCGCCGCCCACCGGGAACGGTGGATCGGGTCCCTCTTCCTCGCCGAGCGCGGATGGTGCAAGCGGCCGTGGCGGGCGCGGATCGTCGGCAGGCGGCCTGCTCAGCCACGGCGGCAGTACGTCGCCCAGCGGCAGTTCCTTGGTCGCTAACTCCGGCCCGGCTTCCTCGGGCGGATCACCCCAATCGATCCGTGCTGTCCATATCGGGTCATCGACCTCGGACCCGGTTGGAAACATCGCGCGCAGCCGCGCATACCAGCTGTCGGCGGGCGGCTCGCCCTTGTCGCGCGAACCAAGCGCACCACCGACGAACAGCGCTTCCTCGGCGCGGGTCATGGCGACATAGAGGAGACGCCAGTGTTCCTCCAGTTCGGCTGCGCGCTCGGCTTCGATATGCGCGGCGAGCAGGCCAACCTGCTCCTCCTTGCGCAACGTGGGCAGCGGGATCTTGCGCCGCTCAGGGTTTGCCGGATCGGGCATTGCAATGCCGCGTTGGCGCGAAGCTCCGGGATTTCCGGTCGCATCGGCAAGAATGACGATCGGCGCCTGCAGGCCCTTGGAGCCATGGACCGTCATCACCCGTACGTGGCCAATGGCGCTGTCCGCCTCGCGCTTCAACTCGCCCTCGCCCGCCTCGAACCATTGCAGGAAGCCGACGAGGCTCGACGTCGCCGTCGCGCAATAGGCATGAGCGGCATTGACCAGTTCGTGGATCGGATCGTTCGCCTCGCGCCCGAGCCGCGCCACCAGCTTGCGCCGCCCCTGCCACGGTCCGGTGAGCAGCCATGCCAGCAGGTGCTGCGGCGGGCCGAAGTCGGCGCGGGACAGCAGATCAAGCAGCATTTCCATGGCGGGCAGCGCGCCGGGATCAGCTGCGCTGCGCAGATGCTCCCACAGATGGACATGCGGCTCGCGGTAAGCGAAGCGCAACAATTCCTCCTGGCTCCACCCGATCAGCGGCGAAGCGAGCAGGTTTGCCAGATTAAGATCGTCGAGCGGCTGTGCAGCAAAGCGCAGGGCGGCGACGAGATCGCGCACCGCCAGCGGATCGCCGATGCGCAGCCGGTCGACGCCCGCGACGGGCACGCCGTGGGCATGGAGCCGCGCAACGATCAATGCGGCAAGCTCGCGCCGCTTGCGCACCAGCACCATGATGTCGCCGGCATTGGCCCGGCGTTGTTCCTTGGCGAGCAGGAAGCGGCCGTGTTCCTTGTCCAGCCAATCCGCGACCTGCAGCGCGATCCTATCGGCCATAAGCCGGTCCGGTTTCGAGAGCCACGATTGACCGCTTTCGCTATCTTCGGGGTCGTCGTCTTCCTCGCCCTCTCGCAGGCCAACCGGACGCCACAGCGCGACATAGCCGCGACGGTCCTTCCAGCCCACATGCGGTTCGGCGGGACGATCGAGGCCAAACGCCCCGAAGCCGATTGCCTCGATTGCCTTGTCGACGAAATCGAGCACTGGCTGCGAGGTGCGGAAACTTTGGCCGAGGCCATAGTCGCGAAGCTCGCGGGCGCCCTGATTGCTGCGCAGCGAGGCGACATTGGCGGCCGCCCCCATCATCTCGGAGCGCACCCGTTCACGCGCATCGGCAAAGTTTTCCGGGCTGGTTCCCTGAAAGCGGAAGATCGCCTGCTTGTAATCGCCCACCACGAACAGCGTGCGCAGCAGGTCGCCATGCTGTCCGATCCCGGCAAAGAACTCGCCGGTCAGCGCGAAGACGATGTCCCACTGCGCCCGGTTGGTGTCCTGCGCTTCATCGACGAGAACGTGGTCAAAGCGCCGGTCGAGCTTGTAGCGGATCCAGTCGGCCAGATCGCTGCGATTGAGCAGGCTTGCCGCCTCCCGGATCTGGTCGTCAAAATCGATCAGGCCCTCGCGCTGCTTGGCCTCGTCCCAGGCGAGCGCGAAGGCGCGGCCAAGACGCAAGGCGGGAACGAGCCGATCAGCCAGTGCGAGCAGAGTCTGGCGCTCGCGGATGGCGGAGATGCAACAACGCACCCGTTCAATGTATTCCTCGTAGTCGGGATCGCGCTTCGTAATGTTGGAAAGCTGTGTCGGCGTTCCCTTGCCGGTGAATAGACTGGAATTCAGATCGTCCAATCCGCCGGCGCGACCCGTCGGGTCCAGAGGCAGCCATCTGTCTATGGACTCCGTCAGCTTGCGTCCGGTCTCAGTTTTCCAGTCAGCCAGTGTTTCACGGCACCGCCGCAGGCTCGCCACGTCGAATGCATCGTCTCTGCACATCTCGGCCAGTCCAGTATCTTCCGCGTCAGAAGGCAGGCCCAGAAGCCGCAGCACATTGGGCCGCATCGGCTCCTGCCACCCGCCCGGCCCGAACCACGCCTCGCGCGCCTGGGCGCAGGCGAGCAGGAAGGCCTCGACATCGTCCGGCCCCATCCGCAGCGACAGGTCCGCCACTGCATCGAGCAATTGGGGATCGCCCAGCGGATCGCTCTCGGCATGGACCAGCAGATCGGCGAGTACCTGACGGGCAAGCACCGCACGCTCACGATCCTCGATCGGCCGCGTGCCGGGCGTCAGTCCCGCCTCGTGCGGGAAGGCCGCGAGCAGCCATTGCGCGAAGGCATGGATCGTATCGATGCGCAGGCCCCCGCCGGGGCAATCTAGCACCCTGGCAAACAGCGTGCGGGCGCGATCAAGCTGCTTCGGTCCGGAAGGCGCGCCGATTGCCTCAAGCTCGAGAAACAGCGCGCCGTCGCCTAGCCGCACCCAGCGCGCCAGCGTATCCTTGATACGCGAGGCCATCTCGGTCGCGCCCGCCTTGGTGAAGGTGAGGCAAAGCACCGAGGAGGGATCGACGCCATGCTGCAGCAAAAGCCGCAGCACGCGCGAGGCGAGAACGTGGGTCTTGCCGGTGCCCGCAGATGCCGACAGCCAGACCGTTTCGTCGGGCGCAACGGCGAGCATCTGGTTGCCCTGAAGCTTTTGCGGAGCGCCGCTCATGCCTCGTCGCGCTCCGCGTCGGTCAGGTTCGGCAACCATTCG